>JAFWAM010000183.1 GCA_017507595.1 Clostridia bacterium | reverse complement strand
TAAGGCATGACGGCAAATTTATCGCCTTTAAGCTAAAAAGCCTCGATAACCTGCCTATAGCCCCATAGGTTGGATTTACAACCGATGCAAAATGCAGGGTTTTGCTTAATAACGCACGGATTTGCGCCCTGACTTTAAAAGAGGGGGATAAGACCCTTGAGGTCAGCTATCTGTTTGGCTACGACTTTATTTTTACGCTTCCGGGGTTCGTTTCCCCGTAGAGATTTCGGCAAAAAATTTTAAAAAACCTTATTGACAAACCTGACTTTCAAGTTTATAATATGCTTAACACGTTTTTGGCCTTAAGGCCAAGGCGGGTGGGCATATCTTCAGGATAAAAGCCCCTTTGCCTTGGCAACGGGGCTTTTAAAATATCTGCGGCGGAATGCCGCCTTTCAAGGAGAAACTCAATGAGCATTTTTATCGCCAACATTATTCACCGACCGGAGCTTTCCCCCGAATACGCCGAAAAGGCCCTTCAGGGCGCCAAGGAGGTCAAGGATCAATCCCTGGACATTTTCCTTTTCCAGCAGGAGTGCGCCCACCGCTACGGCCTTAAAACAACCATACAGATAACCTACGCTTCACTCTTTTCCGACACCATAATCGACCTTGCAAGGGAGCATAACAAAAAATACGGTGACGAGATCGCCCTATCCCTTCTGGGGCTTCCGTGCAAGCAGTTCAAGGAAAAGTACCATACCGAGGATTTTTGTATCTGGATGTTCGACAACGACACCAAGCGTGCAATAATTGACGATGCGTTCTCACTTTTTTACGACAAATTCGGCTTTTACCCCCAATCGACGGGCAGCTATTTTATGGACGCCTACTCGATAAACTACATCAAGGAAAAATACCCATCCGTCAAGTGCGCGGTTGCCACCTGTTGGGAGGAAGGCCCCAAAGCCTACCACACCTGCAACAACAGCTGGTACACCTTTATGGACGGCGGCCCGTGGAATCCCTGGATACCCTCCAAGGTCAATTCCCATTGCCCCGCTAAGGAAAAGGCCGACGACAGCGGCATCGTTGCCATACCTCATCTTTCAAGGGACCTTATGGCCTGCTTTGACGGCAACGGCTCCAACTTTGGCACCCATCCCCAAAACGTCCTCCGCGGCATGATCTATTATAAGGACGGGGACACCGTGGAGTATCCTTACTTATATAACCTTATCGATCAATACCGTCACCTTGAAAAATACAACGACGGGTATTCCTACAACATGATGTTCGTCGGCCCCGGCTGGCTCAACAAAATGGGTCGGTGGGAGGCCCCTTACGAGCTTTTGGCCAAAAGCTATGACGACGGCATGAAGTATTACGGCAAGCTTAAAAAAGAGGGCAAGCTGGTGGATATGACCATGGCGGAGTTTGCTGATTTTTACCGCGCCGCTCACCCTGACTATTCCACCCCCGAAAGGGCCTTGTGGAAGGATATTTTATACGGAAGCGGCAAGGAATATTTCTGGTACGCAGATCCTGCCCTTCGCACCTGCCTTGACTTTAACCAGGGCGGCGCAATGATAGATCTGCGCCCGTATATTGCCCGCATCCCCCAGGAGACGGGTATCGGCACCAAGAACGTTTACGACGCCTCCTATCCATATCTTATACAGATAAATTACCGTGCGGGGTACTTTACCCACTACGCCGGGGCAGGCACCGTAAAGTCCTGCAAGATAGGCTATCACGGCAAGGAGGCCGACCTCTGTCTTTTAAGGACCATGGCCAAGGTATCCTACGGTGAGGGCAAGACGGTAGTTACCACAGACCCCGTAACGGTCACCCTTGACGGCTGTGACGTTACCGTCCAATCGGTTTTTACCTTTATAGAAGGTAGCGGCAGGATATACACGGAAAGAAATCTCATTGGGGAATACCCCGACGGCGTAACTGTCACGGAATATTTCACAGGCGGCTTTGGCACCACCGAATACCAGTCGGATATGACGGGGCTTACCCTGGGCGTTGACGGTCAGACCGTAAGCTACGGCTATCTTGGCAGGTCAATAAAGGCCGAGGGCGCAAAGGAGGCCTTCGTTACCATCCCGGACGTTATGACAAAGGTTTCCATGGGCGGCGAAGGGGCTACCCTTTCCGTTGAGGAGGGCATTGCCTTTTCACCCGTATATCACGTCCGCGCGGCAAAAACCATCACGAAAGGAGGCTTTAAATCATGGCTCAGTCTACAAAAGGCAAACTAAATTACCGCTGTCCCTCCTGCTTTATGAGGGATATTGACATAGATATGTTCTTTGACGAGGACAAAAAGGAATATTACTGCCTCCGCTGCAGCTTCCACGGCAGCGAGGAAGACGTTCTGCGCCTTAACGAGCAGGCCAAGTACCGCTATAAGGCCATGAAGCTTCGCGTGGTAAGCTTCGGCGAGGATAACGAGCCCGTTACCTTCAAGCCCCACGTCCCCGGCGAGCAGTAAGGGGTGATGATATGATATTAGGTATAGATACCTCCACTTATCTTGAAGAGCTTTCCCTGGGCGCCCAATATTTTAAGGACGGCAAAAGGGTTGATCCCCTTGACGTTTTCGTCCAAAACGGGGTCAGCTACATGCGCATCCGCCTGTGGAACGACCCCAAAAGCCCCGACGGCAAGCCCTATCTTGCGGGCAACTGCGATTACGATAACTTTATAAGGCTTTCACGCCTTGCCATCGGCAAGGGCTATAAGATCCTTCTCGATTTGCACTATTCTGACTTCTGGGCGGACCCGGGGAAGCAGTTTATCCCCAAGGCGTGGCAGGGGTTTGACCTTGACGGCCTTGGAAAGGCCGTTTACGACTACACCGTGGGCGTTTTAAAGGACGCAAGGCGTGACGGAGTGGTCCCAAGCCTTATTCAGGTTGGCAACGAGATAACAAACGGCATGCTGTGGCCCTTAGGCAGACTTTACGAGGCCGAGGGCGGCGGTCAAAGGACAAACTATCCCGCCTTTATAAGGCTCCTTAAAGCGGGCCTTAATGGGGCGAGGGAGGCTTGTCCCGAGGCAAAGCTTATCGTTCACCTTGAAAAAAGCTATGACACGGCAATTTACATGGAATATTTCACCAAGCTTAAGGAGGCAGGCGCCGACTACGATATTATCGGCATGTCCTATTATCCCTACTGGCACGGCAACTTTTCCCAGCTGTTTGCCAACGTGGAGGCCTGTAAGGTCTTCGGCAAGGAAATTATGATAATGGAGCTTGGCTACGCCTTTACCCTTGAAAATT
>JAFWAM010000182.1 GCA_017507595.1 Clostridia bacterium | reverse complement strand
CCTCTGCCTGGGCCTTTGATACCTCCTTGGAAAGGACGGTGGTGTCGGTGTATTCAAGCGATCTTCCAAGCGAAAGGCTGTTATACACGTTTGCCCCGCTACCCAAAATAAGTGGCTTTGAAAGCCTTTTGGATAGCACCACGCCGTAATATCCGTCGGCGTAAATGCCGTCAAATTTTTCAAAAAGTGGGGCTATAAGCCCGTTATCGTCACTTGTCAAATAACCCGGGAGGTATAAATAGGTCTTAAAACGCCCGTTTGCGCAATCAAAAAACCGTTTGAAGGCGTCTTTGTCCGCATAATCGTCGGGGGCAAAAACGGCAGCTTCAAAGTTAAGATCACAAATGTCCGCAAAGTCGTTGGATATGACCACAGTCATATTTTCCTTAGACGGCTTTCCGGATTTTTCACTATTGTCAAGGCTTCGGTCTGTTTTGCGGCGTGGGGACGCTTTGGTGATCTCCTTACAAAAACCGTCGTATGCGCGGCGCCTCAGATCGTTTAAAAGTGACCTTGCCATAAAGATCCCGTCAGTTTCGACGCTTATTTGTGGGCGAAGTGGCAAAGTGTCTACCTTTGAAAGATTTTTGGTTATTTCCTCGGCCGAAAGGGGACTGCTTTTTGCACCTTCAAGGGGTGTTGTGCCCGTGGCGGTAAAGGATCTGCCGTTTGCAGTGATTTTAACCGAGGGCGCCTCTCCAACCATAAAGCGACCTTCAACAAAAACCGATAAAAGGCGTTTTTCACGGCCGGCCTGACCCTCAAGTCGGGTGTCGGTGGTGATGGTGACCGTATCGCCAACCTTTGCGCGGCCCTGGTATTTTATTGAAAGGTCCTTCTGACAAATAAAATTGCCGACCTCAAGACCGCCCGACAGTATTTTGCCCGCGTCGCTATGGGCAAATTTATGGTTAGTTAAAAGTGTAAGATTTTGGCCGTTTACCCTTGAAATTTTGCCGATAACCTCACCCATATGGCTTTGGATCTTGTCGGAAATTAAATTTTCGTCCTGGCCAAAGCAAAGTCCGCGGGTGTAGTTGCCGCGGTTAAAAGTGCGCGTTAACGGGCTTATAGACGGGTTTTTGCCTGAAATAATATCTTTGTAAAGACAGGTTGCGTAATAGACGTAGCTTTCCTTGCGCATTCTCCCTTCAATCTTAAAGGAGAAAACCCCGGCTTTTTTAAGGTCAAGGATCTTATCCCGCACCATAAGGTCGGCAAGGGACAGTTGGTAGCCGGATCTGGAAAATTCACCGGATCTTAAGGTGTAAGCCTTTCTGCAGGGCTGCTTACAAAGACCGCGGTTGCCGCTTTGATTGCCTGCAAAACTTGACAGATAGCACTGTCCCGAAAAGGCCGTGCAAAGGGCGCCTTGTATAAAGACCTCGGTTTCGATTATCTTGCTGATGGCCGCAACGTCCTTTAAAGGGGTTTCTCTCGCTAAAACAACCCGACAAAAGCCTTGGTCGCGGGCAAAAATGGCGCCGTCCGTATTACAGACCCCGGCCTGGGTCGAAAGGTGAAGGGGAAGATCGGGGAATTTTTCGTGAACGATCCTGCCAAGCAAGACGTCCTGTAAAATTACTGCGTCAACGCCGTTGTCGTTGCAAAACTCAAGGTATTCAAAAAATTTGTCAAGCTCCTTGTCGGACACCAGGGTGTTTAAGGCAACGTAAACCTTTACGCCCAAAAGGTGTGCGTAATTAATATAGTGGGGTAGGTTGTCGCGGGTAAAGTTTTTGGCGTTTTTTCTTGCGGAAAACAAGTCAAGACCCAGATATACGCCGTCCGCCCCGCCGTTTACGGCGGCAAAAAAGCTTTCTATGCTTCCTGCGGGGGATAAAATTTCCGTCATGATTCACCTTGTGATTACGTGTTGATTAACAGGATTATTTTATCACATTAAAATATTTAAAGCAATAATTATTTATATAAAAATTATTTTGCCCACATTTGTTTGCTATTTTCGTTTTGTTGTGGTAATATATTTGTGCCCAAATGAAAGAACCTTTTATTTTTTGCAAAAAAGCAGGTGTTTTCGGTATTTTTATCACGGCACTTTTTTAAGCCGCGGACATTTTGGGCGAAAGGAGTTTATTTTTATGAAGTACGACGTTGTAATTATCGGTGCAGGCCCATCGGGCATCTTTTGCGCTTACGAGCTTAAGGAGAAAAACCCCGACCTTAAGGTTTTAATGATCGAAAAGGGCAGAAGCATTGCAAAGCGCAGCTGTCCAAAGCGCTATACGGGCGTT
>JAFWAM010000181.1 GCA_017507595.1 Clostridia bacterium | reverse complement strand
GGATGCCAAAAATCACCTTATGCTTTCGGAAGGCTTTACCTTCTGTACTGTTCTGGTGTTGGTTGTCTCACTCATATTTTCCATGGTGACCAAGGCCCTTTCAAACCACTTTGATTTCAAGGCCACGGCGGCTTACGTTTTTATAAGCTATCTATTGATGAGCGCTTCAGTTTTTTTCGGTGGCTTTATAGCGGTGCGCCGCGGCGGATATCCCATAAGAGAGGTCGCACCCCTTAAAACGGATAAGATGACGTTTATTATCGTTGGTCTTGTTTTATTGGGTACGTACTTCGGATTATCGGGCGTTAATCAATGGTTTTTAAGTTTTTTGGAAGGCTTTGGCTACGTTGCCGACGTGCCCGCAATGGCTCCAAAAACGCCCCTCAACGTGATTTTGTCCGTCGTGGTTATTTGTATCGTCCCGGCACTTTCCGAGGAGTTTTTATTCCGAGGCGTTTTGATCCGCGCCACAAAATCCCTTGGTCAAATTTGGTGCGCTGTTATTTCGGCGGCGGCATTTTCCCTTTATCATATGTCGCCCAACCAGACCGTGTATCAGTTTATCGTCGGCATCCTTTACGCCGTCATTGCAATTAAGCTTGATTCACTCGTCCCGACGGTAATCTTACATTTTTTAAACAACCTTCTGGTTGTGTGCTGGTACTATTTTTACCCTCAGTTTTCCTTGACCGGCCCCCTTCAGATAGCGGCCACCCTTTTGGGTCTCGTTGCCCTTGGTGCCGCCCTGATCTTGCTTTTTAAAAGGGGAACAAAAGGTGAGGAAAGGCTCGCTCATACCAAAACCGACCGCATTGAATTTTTCGTGGCCATAGGGCCTGGCTTTCTTTGCTGTCTTGTTATCTGGATCGCCAACCTGGTGGCCTAAAGCTTTACAAAAATCATGTTAGTATAAGAGGATTTATGATCAAGATCAACCTTATTGCCGTCGGCAAGGTCAAGGAGGATTACTTTAAGAAGGGGATCGACGAATATTTAAAAAGGCTTTCCCGCTTTGCGGAGGTAACCCTTACGGAGATAAAGGAGGAAAACCTTCTCCCCGGCACCACCTTGGACGAGCGTCAGAAGATTATGGCCCTTGAGGGCGAAAATATTTTAAAAAAACTTAAGGGTAAGACCGTTGCAATGTGCATCGAGGGTGAAAAAATCACCAGTGAGGGCTTTGCCGCCCTAATCAAGTCTGCCGTGGACAGCGGTGAGGAGCTTACCTTCGTCATAGGCGGCTCCTACGGGATAGATAAAAGGGTAAAGGACGTGGCGGCAAAAAAGCTTTCATTTTCCCCGATGACCTTTCCCCACACCATGTTCAGGCTCATGTTTTGCGAGCAGCTTTACAGGGCTTTTTCCATTATTAACAATTCATCCTACCACAAATGAAAGAAATTTTTATGAAAAAGGCCCTTTTAGAGGCCTTTAAAGCATTAAAAAAGGACGAGGTCCCCATCGGCTGCGTTATCGTCAAAGACGGCGCGGTCATTGCCCGTGCCCATAACTTAAGGGAAAATAAAAAGAAGGCAACCGCCCACGCAGAGATACTTGCCATTGAAAAGGCCTGCAAAAAGCTGGGCGATTGGCGCCTTGACGGGTGTGAGCTTTACGTCACGCTGGAGCCCTGCATCATGTGTGCCGGCGCAATTTTAAACGCCCGCATAAAAAAGGTCTACTTTGGCGCGAGAGAGCCTAAGGGCGGTGCCGTTGAAAGCAGATTTCAGCTTCTTGATAAGGGCGCACTTAATTGGACCACCGATTTTGAGGGTGGGGTTTTAGACGAAGACTGTGCTTTGCTTATCACGGAATTTTTCCGCAAAAAGCGGCAAGAGGGGCACACCAGCTGAAAAAACGCAGGGTTTTTATTCTCTTAAGAGAAATAAAAAACAGCCTGATTTTTTGACCAATGTTGAAAAACGGCGTTGATTGGGTTGACTAAAACGATTATATTTACTATGATATAAACATCAGAAAAGCGCTGATGAAAAAGGAGACGTTATGATCACACATGATACCGAGTTAAGGCTTTTTGCGGGGAATTCCAACAAACCCTTAGCGGAGGCCATTGCAAAGAACTTAGGAATACCCTTAAGCGGTATTGAGGTAGGGCACTTTTCCGACGGTGAAACAAGCGTTCACATCAACGAAAGTATCCGCGGCAGGGACGTATTTATCATTCAGTCAACCTCTGCGCCCGTAAATGAAAACCTTATGGAGCTTTTAGTTATGATCGACGCCGCACGCCGTGCATCCGCCGGTCGTATCACAGCCGTTATGCCTTATTTTGGCTATGCCCGTCAGGACAGAAAGGCAAAGCCACGCGATCCTATCACAGCAAAGCTTGTTGCTGACATCATTACGTCGGCAGGTGCTGACAGGATATTGGCGGTAGATCTCCACGCGCCGCAGATCCAAGGCTTTTTTGACATTCCCGTTGATCACCTTGTTGGCAACCCCTTACTCTGCGATTATTTTAAAAATCTTCACGACGATAATTTAGTGGTCGTTTCCCCCGACATCGGCTCCGTTGGCAGGGCAAGAAACGTCGCCGCTAAAATTAATTGCCCCATGGCAATCATAGATAAGCGCCGTCCGAAGGCAAACCAGGTTGAGGTTATGAACATCATCGGTGACGTCAAGGGCAAAACGTGTATCCTTGTGGACGATATGATCGACACGGCAGGCACCATCTGCTTCGGCGCTGAAGCCCTTCACAATGCAGGCGTTAAAAAGATTTATGCCTGCTGCACCCACCCCGTGTTAAGCGGCCCCGCCATTGAAAGGATCAAAAACTCCTATATTGACGAGGTGGTCGTTCTTGACACCATTGATCTTCCCGAAGAAAAGCGCATTGACAAGATAAAGGTCTTATCCATTGCGCCTACCTTAGCAAAGGCCATTAGCTTTATCTACCTCGACAAGAGGATGGCCGATATTTATCAAGACTAAATCACCGCCTATCCCTTTCGGGGTAGGCTTTTGCCTACGAATATGAAAGTTATTATCGGGCTCGGGAACCCTGAAAAGAAGTATCTTAATACCTACCATAACCTTGGCTTTATGGCAGCTGACGTCCTTTGTGAGGGCTTGGGGTTTGAATACCGCTCCAAGTCGGCTTTAAGGTGCTATCTTGCCCAGGGCGTGGTGGACGGCGAAAAGGTAATTATCGTCAAGCCCACGACCTATATGAACTTAAGCGGCGAATGCGTCCGTCTTGTTAAAAATTATTTTTCCGTGGAAAATAAAGATATTCTGGTCATCTACGACGATCTGGATATTGAGATCGGCGCCTTAAGGGTAAGGCCTTACGGCTCGCCGGGGACCCACAACGGCATGAGGAATATCTCCCTTAACTTAAAGTCCGATGACTTTCCCAGGGTAAGGATAGGCACCAAGCCGAAAAACAATCTTATACCCATTATAGATTACGTTCTGTCAAAGATAAACGAGGACGAGTATGATAGCCTTAACAAGGCCATATCGGGGGCGGCGGCCTGCGCAAGGGACTTTATAAAGGGTCACACCTTTGACGATCTCATGCAAAAATACAATCGCCGTCCGGAGTGATTTTTTATCGCGGCAAAATAATAAAAGTCGGCGTATAAGTCGGTTATTGACCGTTTTTTGCGCTGATTCAACCTGAATGTTAATCAAATATATACAGCCAAACAAGGATCAATCCTTAATACAACTTTTCAACGATACCCGCAGTGGAGCATCCACTGCGGCATTTGGCGTTTCACAGCCCTTATCCTACTATCTTACCGCAAATCTTGACGGAAAGGTGCTGTGTCTTTATAAAGACCAGATATCTGCACGGGCCGCCGCAGAGGAGATATCCGCCCTTGCAGGGGAAAAGGCAGTTTTCCTCCCCGCCAAGGACGACGTCCTTTTATATAAAAGGTTTTTTAATAAGGAAAGTGTTTATTCCCGAATTGACGCTATTTACCGCATAGTAAACGGCGCAAGGTTTATTACCACCACGCCCGAGGCCATCCTGCAGCTTTTCCCCAAAAGGCTTGAGTTTTTAACCCTTTCCGTTGCCGCCGAGTACCCCTTGGACAGCCTTATCGCCAAGGTTGTGAGGATGGGCTACCGTCGGGCGGAGTTTGCCGAGCAGCCCGGTGAGTTTGCCCTCCGCGGCGATATTTTTGAACTTTACCCCGTGGGCGGTGAGGTCGCTTACCGCTGTGACTTTTTCGGTGATGAGGTTGAAAGGATAAGAATTTTGGACACCGACGCCCACGTCGGCCTTGAGGAGGTAAGATCCTTCAAGGTCCTGCCCGCAGTTGACTTCATTATTGAAGAAAGTGAGGTTAACGGGCTTATAGACAGACTTTCAAAGTCGTTTAAAAAGCTTAAGACCCTTCGTCAGACGTCAAAGGCAAGGCAAAACGTTGACGAGATAGTCGGCCTTTTGTCTTCGGGCAATTTGTGCGATCCATCCCTTGCGTATCTATATCCCTTGCTTTCCTCCTCAACGGGGGATCTGTTCTCCCTCCTTGGCGACGGTGAAGTCACCGTCTGCTATACGGAGCCAAAGCTTATCGAGGACAACTTCAAGGCCATCATTCGCGAGCACACCGAAAGATGCTTAAGCCTTTCCGACGCAGGGGAGGCCCTTGACTTTACCATGGGCCAGCTTACCCCCTATGAAGAGGTTATCGACCGCCTCTCTCAAAGAAAGGGCATTGCCTTTCAAAACATAAATACCACCACGGCATTTTTCCGTCCCAACAAAACCGCAAGGATAAATTGCACCCCCGCACCGCGCTACGTGTCCTCGCCGGAGGACCTCCCCAAAGACCTTTTTACATGGCAAAAACGGGGCTATAGGACGGTTATCGCCACAGGAACAAAGGAAAGGGCGGCAAGACTTAAGGATACACTTTACGACAGCGGGATACTTTCAACGGTGACCGATACGCCGTACGACACGGCCGGGGTTTACCTTGTACCCACCTTTATAAATACGGGCTTTATACTTCACGACGAAAAGCTTGTTCTTATCGGCACCTGTGACGTCTTTTTATCGGGCGTCCGTGAAAAAAAGCTTATCAAGCGCCGCAAGGACACCTTCAAGGCGCCGGAGCCCGGTGATTTTGCCGTTCACGAAACCCACGGCATCGGTATCGTCAGGGGGATAGAGAGGATATCCACCTCCGACAGTACCAGGGATTACGTCGCCATAGAATATTCCGGCGGAGATTTTTTATACGTGCCCGTCGACCAGATGGACAGGCTTACCAAATATCTTGGCGGCGACAAATCGCCTCAGCTAAACAAAATCGGTGGGGCAGAGTTTGACAGAATAAAGCAACGTGCCCGTGAATCCATTTCACGGATGACCATAAACCTTAAAAAGCTTTACCGTGACCGTGCTGAGCGCAAGGGCTTTGCTTTTTCGCCTGACAACGAGCTTAACAGGGAATTTGAAGACGCCTTTGAGTTTGACCTTACCGAGGACCAGGCTCAATCGGTTGCCGAAATCAAAAAGGACATGGAAAGTGACAAGATCATGGACAGGCTTTTGATGGGTGACGTGGGCTTTGGCAAGACAGAAGTGGCTTTACGGG
>JAFWAM010000180.1 GCA_017507595.1 Clostridia bacterium | reverse complement strand
CCTTAAAGGGAACTTTATATATATCATATGATTACGTAACGGCTAACGTAGAACCCGGCATTGTCCGCGGTAGTCATATTTTGCTTGCAAGCTCCTTTGTGGGGGAGGGGGCGGATAAATACCTTGACTCCCTGGTTTTTACAAAGCGTTGGGATGCTGAAATTTGCCCTCAGCCGCCTATTGCACCCTACCGCAAGGGCTATAAATTTTTGGGATGGTCAACAAAAAGGGAGGGCGACAAGGTTACGTATACAATGGAGGACTTAATGCTGTCATACGATACGGATTCTTGGCCAACAAGTCCGTCATATTCCTCGCTTTGCGCAAAGGTGCCTTACGGCACGACCCTTTACCCAATTTGGGAAAAGATAAAAACGTATGATAAATAGCAATTAAAAACGGAGGCATATACCAATGGGCTGTAAAAATTAAAGTTGTAAGCGTTTTCATTATTTAAAAAAATCAAAAAGGAGAAATTATTATGAAAAATCAACAAACAATTAACAAAAAAGTTTTTTCTATTATTTCTGTCATTTTAATGCTTGCTGTTGGATTTTCTTTCTTTTCTTTACAAAATGACGACACTTTAAAGGCCTATGCCGATGACTTTGATACAGTTTATTATTTCAGTGATAATGCAGACAGTGCTTCTTATTGCGCTCAGCTTGTTAATAATAGCATTATTGACAATGTTGATCGTATATATGTTTCAGGCGATGAAAGCATATACAAAGCACATTTACTTAGCCAAGTAACTATGGCCTTGTACGGTACTATTGAAAACCAGTACGTTATTTTTGAGGTAAGTAATGATTATTTTTACGATATACAGAACGGACAAAAGGTCGCGGAAGTATGGGGAACTTATTCAAGCTTCGGTGCCTTTTTAGACGATATTTTCGGCACGATGAAGGATAACGGCTGCAAAATTATGTTTATCTGCTCCATTGCAGAAGAACTTTGGGGAAGCCAAAGCAGTTTTTTGTACAACGTAGATATACACGTGAATTGCGGCACAGATCGTGATTTTTTATCAACAATCCTTACAAAAGCAGCCGTTGATTGCGAGAACGCAAAGATAAATAACTGCACCTTTATTCTTGGTCCCGGGCTTGCCGAAGGCATAACGGATGGCTATCTTGATAACTACTTTACAAGGGAATATTTTATGAAGTATATCCGCACCGTTTATCTGGAGGAATTTTTAGATTTTGACGATCCACTATCGGCGGAGGCAAACCATGCTATCTTAGTGGAAAACAACATTAAATTACTTTTCCAGATTAACTCAACCATCTGGTACGATGCGGTAAACTTCCAGCCCATTGGTCTTTGGAATACAAACAATCTGTTGGATTTTTATGAAGAATATATCGAAAACGATTACGTTTACGTATATAATCAAAGCATGTCAAATCTTGCATACGATCAACAAATAAATGATGATGAAGAAGCTTTAGAGCACTGGATTGACTATATCAACGATAGATTTTCAGAGATGGGCAACCAGTCCATGCCAATCAAGATCAACAACAGGCACAACTATCCGCTTGCCAACGTCAGATATTCCAACGTGGAAATAGCTGAAAAGGATAACACTTGGATTTACAACGCCATAGTGGCCTTTTTATCGCTTGAAGACTTATCAACCTTCGACAATTGGGATGGCCTTTGCGGGATCACCTATAAAGCCTTTAGCATAGGCCCGGACGGATGGCTTTATAATCCCGATGACGTCACCATAGACGGCTTTGACTTTGGAGAAATTTTTGACGAATTCGGCATTGACGAAGACGATCCTCTTTATGAATATTATTACGGTTACAATGATAAATTAGGGGCAGCTTAACTTTTATGCCGCGCCGCCAATGGCGGCGCGGCCCAAAGGGACTTTTGGATAAAAATCAAGGATAATCGGCCTATAGGCCTACTTTTTAAAGCAAAAATACAACTATTCGTGTTTAATTCAAGCCCATAAAAAGGGGGACACAGATATGAAAAAATCAACAAAAGACCTTATCGTCATATTTTGCGCCTGCGGTCTTCTGGTTGCAGCGGGGGTCTTTGCCGCCCTTTGGTCCACAAGGCTTTCCCCGCCAAAAAACCTTGCCGTGTCGGACACGGGCATACTCACCTGGGACGGGTGCAAAAATGCAAGCCTTTACCTTGTCAATATTGACGGTAAGGAATATGAAACTACCGACACCCAACTGGATATCTTCTTTATCACGGACAGGTATAAAGATTACAACATTACGGTCACGGCAAAGCACAGGCTTTTCAAGGGCCGCACAAGGCGGTCGGATTGGTTTGTTTACAGCCTGCCCGCCCCGCCGGATGATTTTTTTCAGTTTATAAAAGTCGATGACGGCACTGATACTTATAGTGTCGGTGTAAACCTCAATTATACTACCGAACTCTCTCAAAGGGACTTGATGCCGGCAAAAATAATTTTCCCTGAGGCTTTTTACAACGGCAAACCCGTTGTGCGAGCATCTCTTGTAGGGGGGAATAAAGAAACGGTAACGTCCATTATTTTCCCCGAAGGTATAAGCAGTATTTCCTTAAAAGACTGTAAAAGCTTAAGAAGACTGCACATCCCCGAAACAGTTACAGCTTTAGGAAAAGAAAGCTTTTATAATTGTTGTAAACTTGAGGAAGTAACCCTCCCCAAAGGGATTAAGGAAATTGGTGAAATGGCTTTCATGCATTGTTTTAATCTTAAAAGTATTAATCTTCCCGAAGGTTTGTTAAAAATTGATAGAGATGCTTTTTATGGATGCGAAAGCTTGAGGCAGGTAAAAATACCTGCTTCGGTTGAGGTTGTTGTTTGCGGGGCTTTTAGGATGTGCGACAATTTAAGTATCATTTTGCCGTCAAGCGTTAAAGAAGTACAAGCGCAGGCGCTTTTCGGTACGGTATATACTGACGCACGTGAAATACCTGCGGGATGGAAGATGATGAGCGACAGTGAGCTTGATTGGCCGCCCATCGCAACCGTAGGCCTGGGTTTTATTACGGGCAAATTATTTTTAAATTGCAAGCTTAACTACGACGGGGAGGACGTTTACGTTGAAGCTTTAACGTATACGGAGGTGCCTCAGCTGCATCAATGGATGCCGTATAACAGCGAGCCGGTGCGCCACGGCTAT
>JAFWAM010000179.1 GCA_017507595.1 Clostridia bacterium | reverse complement strand
GGTGTTGACGATAACTGCGCTGCCGCCGATGCCGTAGCCTTCGTAAACTAAGGTTTCGTAGTTGACGTTGCCAAGCTCGCCCGTAGCCTTTGCGATACTTCTTTTAATATTTTCGTTGGGCATGTTTGCAGCCTTTGCCTTTGCGATAACGTCGGCAAGCTTGCTGTTTAAGTTGGGGTCTGCGCCAAGCTTTGCGGCAACGGCGATTTCCCTGCCGATCTTTGTGAAGATCCTGCCGCGGGCGGCGTCTGCCTTACCCTTTTTTGCCTGTATATTGTGCCATTTGCTATGTCCTGACATAAAAATTCTCCTTAAGATCTGATTTTAAGCTGATATAAGATTATTGATGCGGCAACGCCTGCATTTAAGCTTTCCATACAAGACTCCATAGGAATCTTCACCGTGACCGAAGCGGCCTTTCTTACCGCGTCGGAAAGGCCATGAGCCTCGCTTCCGACCGCCAAGCAATATTTTTTGGGGGGCGTATAAGTGAAAATATCCTGACCGTTCATATCGGCGCAGATGATGACCTCATCGGATAAGATCTTTAAAATATCCTCTCTTTTGCCCCGATGAAGGTTTACGCTGAAAATACCGCTCATGCTGGCGCGGACGGTTTTTGGGGAATAAGGATCGGCCGTGTCGGCAAGATAAATATCCTTTATGCCGGCGGCGGCACACGTTCTTATAATGGTGCCAAGGTTGCCCGGATCCTGCACACCGTCAAGCAAAACACTTGACAAATGTGGGGCTATAAGCCTGTTTTCACCCATTTTTACCACGGCGACGATGCCTTGCGGGGTAACTGAGTCGCTTACGTAATCGGCAATTTCCTTAGTGACGGGGATAACCTCCGCCCCGGTGGAAAGATAGTCTTTTACAAGATCTTCAACACCTAAGACGGTCACTACCTCCCGTTGATAAGCAAAAGCTTCCCTGACGGATTTTTCGCCCTCCACAAGATAAAGCCCCGTCCTTTCACGATGCTTTTTATCCTTTAAAAGGGCGACCTCCCTTACCCGCGGGTTGTGTCTTGATGATATAACCATAATATAACAATAGAGCCACTTTTATTAAAGTGGCCCTTAAAAATCAAATTAAGCTAATTTTGCCTTTACTTGATCAACTAATGCAGCAAAGCCTGCAGCGTCGTTAATAGCCATGTCGGAAAGAACCTTTCTGTTAAGGGTGATACCTAAAAGGTTAAGACCGTGCATAAACTTGCTGTAGTTGATACCGTTCTGACGGCAGCCTGCATTGATACGTGCGATCCAAAGCTTTCTGAAATCACGCTTGCGAAGTCTTCTTGAAACGTAAGCGTAAGTCAAGCTCTTCATAACTGCCTGACGGGCAATACGGTATAACTTGCTCTTTGCACCAAAGTAACCTTTGGAAAGTTTTAATATTTTTCTGCGTTTCTTAACGCCGTTAACTGCTCTTTTAATACGCATAATTCATCCTCCGATTAACCCTGAATAAGAGTCCTTATTGTTCTTTCTTGTGCAGAAGATACGTAAGCGCCACCTCTTAATCTTCTCTTTCTCTTGGTGTTCTTTTTGGTTAAAAT
>JAFWAM010000178.1 GCA_017507595.1 Clostridia bacterium | reverse complement strand
GACCTCGGTATTGCCAAGCTTTGTTTTGGTCTGCCCCTCGAACTGGGCGTTTTTCATTTTTATGGATACGATGGCGGTAAGACCCTTCCTGAAGTCCTCGCCTTGGAAGTTTTCATCCTTTTCCTTTAAAAAGTTATGGCGCTTTGCGTAGTCGTTAAGGACCTTGGTAAGGCCTGACTTGAAGCCTTCCTCGTGCTTGCCGCCCTCACCCGTCGGGATGTTGTTGACGAAGGACAAAACGGTTTCGTTGTAGCCGTCGGTATGCTGGATGGCTATTTCAACCTTGATCTTTTCCTTTTTGGTGCCGGAGGGGACCTCCTCACAGACGTAGAAGGGATTTTCTATCAAGGTCGTGTTACCGCTGTTAAGGTATTTGACGTAGTCGTAAATACCGCCCTCTGAATGGAAGATAACGGGCTCTTTATTGCCGGACCTCATATCGATAAAGATAAGCTTGACGCCCTTATTTAAAAAGGAAAGCTCACGAAGGCGCCTGGAAATTACGTCGGCGTTAAAGTCCACCGTGTCAAACATGGTGGGGTCTGGCTTGAACCTTATAAAGGAGCCGTGCTTTTTGGTTGGCTTGCCAGTATCCATAAGGGGGGCCTTGGGTACGCCTGCGTATATCTTGCCCGTCTTTTTGTCGACGTAGCTTGAAAACTCCATGCGGTAGGTCGTCTTTTTGTAAACCTCTACCACGAGCCATTCCGAAAGGGCGTTGGTAACGGAAGCGCCTACGCCGTGCAGGCCGCCCGAATAGCTGTAGTTGTCGTTGTCAAACTTACCGCCGGCGTGAAGGTGTGTAAAGACGACCTCTACACCCGACTTTTTTACCTTTGGATGGACGTCGGTGGGGATACCCCTGCCGTTGTCCTCTACCGAAGCGCTGCCGTCGGGGTATAGAACAACCTGAATAGTATCACCGTAGCCGTTGGATACCTCGTCAATACCGTTGTCGACGATCTCCCAAAGGATATGGTGAAGACCCTTCGTTCCCGTACTGCCAATGTACATACCGGGACGAAGCCTGACTGCCTCTAACCCCTCTAAAATTTTAATTTTGTCTGCTGAATAAGCATTTTGCATAAGTGCCTCCGATATATGATAATTTATTTTTTTACGTTTGATTTTTTATCCCATAAAAGGTTTTTTATGGCGATAAACGGCTTATAGCCTTATTTTTGTATATCCTGTCACCGTTTTTGACGAGATAGCCAAGCTTTAGCATTTCTTCCTTGGCGGTCATAAAGTCCTCACAGCGCTCGGCAATTATAAGCGAGGCCTCGCCCTCGCTGTAGCCCGACCGTTTGACGAAATCTTCCGAAATAATAGTGTAAATTGCCTGACGCTTTCTTACCTGTACGGGAAGATTCGTTACACGGCCACCAGTGAAGCATTCTCTGCGGACGGACTCCATAAACAGATCCTTGTCAGGGATAAGGCTTTTAAGGAGTCTTGCAAGGTCCTCGCGAAGAACCTCGTCACGGATAGAATAGGTCTGATAATACTGCTCTCTTTTGGACACGACAAGATCGGCGGCCAGAAGCTTCTTTAAATGGAAGCTGACCGTCGAAACACTGATATTAAGCTCTAAGCTGAGCTCCTCGACAAATTTTGGTCTTTCAGTAAGGGACGCTAAGATCCTTAACCTTGACTTGTCCGAAAGAGCGCTTAATAACACGTCGCCCTGCATAGTTTGATTTTATCCGTATCGAATTAAATTTTTATATTTATTATTATACTGATAGAAACAAATCTTGTCAAGCAAATAAAAAATTATTTTTAAAATTTTATTCCTTATTATATAAATGTAAAAAGTGTTGACGTGTTAAAAAGAGCGAAATTAAAAGCTTAAAGGTAAATTATTGCAATAAAAAAAGGCCCAAAATGGGCCAAAAACCGACCTATAGAGGGACTTTTTGCTTGTTTAATTAAATAAATCAATATATGCCTTGCTAAATCTCACCACAGGCTTTTTAATGGGCATTTTACCGTCGTTTTTGTCAAACCTATCTTTTAAAGCTATTTGTCCAACCCCGGGAAGGCATATATCCTCACCGCACCTTAAAGCCTTGGTTGCGGTTACGACGAAGG
>JAFWAM010000177.1 GCA_017507595.1 Clostridia bacterium | reverse complement strand
TGGCCTATTAAGATTATGCCGTGGGCAGTTTTTACGTCAAGGCCCGACATAAGGGCCGAAAGCTTTTCAAAGGCCACGTCTGCCGCCCCGCCATAAGGCAAGCCGTTAATGCGGCAAAAGATCTTGTATTCCAACACCTCGCCAAGCTTTGCCGCGAGAAAGGAATACCCGTCGTAAAGCCCGTTGCGCTTGAGCCCCTTGAACGTTTCCACGTCTACTACCGTTTTATACGGCCCTTGGTTTTTTATAAACCTGCAATATTCCCCGTCGGGGAGAAGTGGAGAAAAGACCTGGGCAAAAACCCCGTCGGTCGGGACAAAAATTATTCTGTTTTCAACGCCCGATAAGATCAAGTCGCGATAAAGCTGCCAGTTTCCTACGGCGACAACTGCATCGCCCTTATCGATAAGGGGCGTCACGGTGTCCGCCCTTTCACAAACGAGGCCGTCACATCTTACCCCCATCGCCATAACCTTATCGCGGATGGCTTTGCCAAGGTGAAGATAATCCCCCTCCTTTGCGACGATCTTTACACCGCCGTCGTCCTGAAGGGCCTTGACCGCAAGATCTGCCCCCGACGCCGCAGACGGGCCGAAGCAAAGTGCGTTTTTTAAGCTGTCGTCAAACATAAAGGCAGATAACAATTTTTCTTCCATAACGGCCACCAATACTATAATATACGGTTATCATATACCAAATCGGCAAAAATGTCAATCAAAGCCGGACAAAAAGCCGCCGAGCCTCAATTTATAACCCTTAAAGGGTGTTTTTTCAAAGGCTTACAAGACGGAAAAAAGCAGGCTTTTGCCACCCGTCAAAAAAAAATAAAGAAATTTAATATTTTTTTGGAAAACATCTTGACTTTTTCTCAATATTTGTTATAATCATTATAGCTCAAAAAAATTTTTGGAGGAAAATATGAATAAGAGTGAATTTATTAGAAAATTAGCAGATAAACAAGGCGTTACTATAAAAGAGGCCGACGAGAACTTCGTTGCCTTTGTTGAAACTTTAACCGAATGCTTAAAGGAAGGCGAATACGTTCACGTTTCCGGCTTTGCCACCTTTGAGGTAAAGGGCAAAGACGCCCGTGAAGGCGTTAACCCCAAAACAAAGGAAAGAATAATCATTCCTTCATGCAAGGCCCCAACGGTTAAGTTCAGTAAAGCTTATAAGGAGCTTTTTAACTAATATCTTTCTTAATTAACATACTTTAAAAATCAAAAGGACGAAGAATTCTTCGTCCTTTTTCGTTTGGTTTTTTATTGTGTTTTTTTGATAAAAACGGTCAAAACGTCGGCCTATAGGTCGATTATCCCATAGTTTTCACTACCGCAATGCCTCCGTTTGTCAAAACTGAAGGATCGTCAACGTAAACCCCCGTGACCGTGTATCTTGATAAAAAGTCAAGGACCTCCCCGTCGCTTGCAAAAAAGATAAATACAGATCTGCCCCGCTTTAATATCTCTTTCGAGTACCCCAAGGTATAGTCCTCCCCCGATGATCCCATGCAAACGGCGGCTATCTTTTCCTCGCCCAAAAACTTGTCCTTGATCTGGGGGTTGGAGTACCATTTTTTATAATGAGAGAAGAAATACCTTTTAAAGGTGGTCTCCTCCTTTAAAATGTCCCACATTTCCTCGGTGAAGACCTCTGGGACTATATTACTTGAAAAGTCTGCGCCGTAAATTTCTTCCAGGGCCTCTATCCTGACAAGAACGTCCGCATCGCCGCGGGTATCGTCCATTTTTGCGTCAACGACGACCGTAACGTCAGGGTGGGTCATCATCATATTGACAAGCCACTCCTCGTTTACAGGGGTCATTCCGTTGGAAAGGCGAAGGGATAAAAAGCTTTGGTAATCCATCCCGTCGTAAAACCCGGAAAGATTCTCGCCGCTGTGGGTGCCGATAAGCCTTCCGTCGGAGGAAAGCTTAAGGTCGTATTCAAATACCCTGTAGCCAAGGTCGTAATAGGTATAAAAGGTTTCCTGGGCGTTGAGGTATCTCAACCCGTCGGCGCCACCGCCTGCGTGCAGGATAACCGTGCAGGAGGTGGTTTCCCCTCCCCCACAAGATGCTAAAGCAAGGCTCGCCGCCAAAAGGGCCGCAATAAAAAGCATCTTTAAAGATTTTAAAATTTTCATAAACCTCATCCTTCGTCGGTTAATTTTTTAAGGGATTTTTTAAACTGGAAGTAGAAAAGTATTGCCGTAAACGTAACGGCTATCAGGTCGGCAATGGGTTCGGCAAGGTAAACCCCCGCCGCCTTGTCACTGCAAAGACCGGGAACAATATAAATAAGCGGCAGCAACAGGACGAACTTCCTTACCACGGCCACGGCAATGGACGATTTGGCGTTGCCGATGGAAACAAAGGTCATCTGACAGGCAACCTGTATGCCAAATATCAAAAGGACCGCACAGTAGGTGCGAAGGGGCCCGACCGTGTAGTCAATAAGGGCCGCGTCCGAGGTAAAGACTGAAGCTATCCCCCGTGGGAAGATCATAATTATTGCCCATACGACCGTGGAATAGATAAGACACGATACAAGCAGAATTGTAAAGGATTTTTTAACACGTTGTTGATTTTTTGCGCCAAAGTTATAGCTTGTTATGGGCTGTGATCCCTGTGCCAGCCCCTGCATAGGAAGCATTGCAAACTGCATTACGCTCATAAGGATCGCCATTGCGCCGACCGCAATATCGCCGCCGTAGGACTGGAGGGACGCGTTAAAGCACACGCCGATGACGCTTTCGCTTGCCTGCATTATAAAGTGTGAAAGTCCAAGGGCAATGCAGGGTAAAAAGATTTTTGGCTGAAGACGGATATTTTTAAGTTTCAGCTTAAGACAGGTCCTTTTACCTGTCAGAAAGAGCATTACAAATCCACATGACAGCCCTTGAGAAATTATCGTGGCAATGGCAGCACCCTTTACCCCAAGGCCAAATCCGTAAATAAATATGGGGTCAAGAATAATATTTGCCAAGGCCCCGATAACGACAGTCAGCATACTCGTCTTTGCAAAGCCCTGACAGCTTATAAAGGCACCCATACCAAGTGTCAGCTGAACGAAAACCGTCCCAACGGCGTAAACGCCCATATATCCGCTTGCATATCCTATGGTCTTTTGACTTGCCCCAAAGGCTAGCAAAAAATCCTCGTTCCAGATAAGAAGCACTGCCGTCAATATGGCCGAAACTATTATCTGCATACAAAAGCAGTTGCCAAGGACCAGCTCCGCCCGATCCCTGTTGCCCCTGCCAAGCTCCATGGAGGCAATCGGTCCGCCGCACGACCCCGTAAGGGCCGCAAAGGCAGATACTATCATAATAACGGGCGCGCAAACGCCTATGCCCGTCAGGGCGTCCGCCCCGAAGCCGTCTATATGGCCGATATATATCCTGTCAACCAGATTGTAAGCAAGGTTAACAAGCTGTGCAAGGACTGTGGGCAGGGCAAGTTTTAGTAAAAGCTTACCGATAGGCTCCTTGCCAAGAAAATCTCTGTCTTTCAATTTATCACCGTGGAAAGATCCCTTCTTTTTTTGTTTATTCAATTATATTCCTCCGCCGCCCGTTTGTCAATTTTTTCGTCGCAATCCCCAAGGATTTTTAGCCAAAAAAAAACAATCGGCAAGGATAAAATAAAGCTTTTATCATTGCCGATTTAAGTTTTTTCACGGCCTTAAGCCGTCTTTTTTTTGTTAATGATCGTGCGATAATCGACTTATAGCCCGACTTTTTAATAAATCTCGGCTATAAGGCCTATTTTGCCTTCTTCATCCAGTAGTAATGCATTTCGTAAAGCATTGCCTCGGCCGCCGCAACGGGATCGTCAAGGCTTGTTTCACGACCTACGCCGTCCAGAAAATCGTAATAGCTTTCGGTATACAGCCAGCCTTCGCCGTCCTGAAGAACGACTCTACTTAAGTAACGGCAGCTTAAAAATGCGTATGCGCCAATGGTCTTTAAGGTTGAAGGAAGCTCAACCCGTTCAATCCCCATGCAAAGTGCAAAGGCAAATTCGCCAACGTTTTCAAGGCCTTCGGGGGCGACGAAATTGGTTCCGGACTTTCCGGGCGCGTATCTTACGAGGGTCTTGCCGTCCTTTGTATACAGGCAGTTATCAACCGATTTATAATACTTGCTGTCCTCTGCAACGATAATTGTTTCAAGGGCAAGGCTGTTTACCAGGGCGTAAGGGCTTATCTTTTCAACCGAAGCGGGCACGGTGATCTTTTGTAAGCTTGAGCAGTAGTTTACAAAGTCACCGGTAACAAACCTGCAGCCATCTGCAATGGTCATTTCCTTTAATCCGCCACCCGTTGCCGAATAAAGGCAAAGGTAGGGATTGCCTTGGTTTCCGAGATAGATAAGGGAATCCTTTTCCGTTCCCTCAAGCTTTTCGCACATATAAAACGCGCCGTCACCGATATGGGTAATGCTGTCGGGGATTTCAATGCTCTTTAACCCTCTGCAACCGGTAAATGCATCGTCACCGATGTAGGTAAGATTTTCGGGAAGGTTAACTTCCTCCAGCATTGAGCAGCTTGTAAAGGCGCCGTATAAGATCTCGCCACCGGTAACGGTTAAGGATATTAAACTCGTGGGGATATAGAAAACTGCCTCTTCGGTCTCGTCAAGGTATTTGCCGATATATTCCTGAGTAGTGGGGCGTGCCGGTGTAAATTTGGCCTTGCCAAAAATATAGCCGTAAGGATACTGATACTTACTGTCTTTTGTCGTGTCCTTTCTTGCACCGACAAAGGGTAAGGTCAAGCTTTCAAGACTGCCGCATCCTGCAAGGGCCCCTGCACCGATTTCCTCAACGCCCGCAGGGATCACGAGGGATTTTAAGCCGGAGCAATTGGAAAATGCTGCTTCGTCGATCTTTTTCAAGGTAGAAGGAAGATCTATTTTTTCAAGGCCGGTACATCCGCGGAAGGCGTTTTCCTCAATATGGGTAATGCCTTCGGGCAAAACCATTTTCTTAAAGGTGCCGTACTTGAAGGCGTCGGCCTCTACGGTGGTCACGGGGAGCTCGTTATAGGTCTTTGCGATAACGACCGTGGTTGCATCACCCGTGTAGCCCTGAACTGCTGCGTAGGTGCCGCAATTTTTGTAATACACGCCCTCTGTGGGGACGGGCTCGTTACATTCCGTGCAATAACCGTCTTCGTTTGCGACGCAATCGTGTTTTTTTCCGCAAGCCACAAGGCCGAAAAGGCTGAGGGCAAGCACGAAGATCAATAAGCAAACAGTAAGCTTTTTCATTGTTAACTCCTTTTAATAAAAATGCCGCCTGTATAGTGACGGCTTGGCAAGCTGTCGCCAAAGCTTTACACCTGATATTGGGCAAAGGACCTTAAAAAAAATCGGTGGAAAGTTCTGGCAAAAGGCTCTTTTTGACAATATATATTTATATTGCCTATATTGTACCACCCCTTTTTGTCTTCGTCAAGGCTTTAAAGGCCTTTAGGGTGGCAACTTTTTGCCGTTTAAGTTTATTTGTTGACGTGTTGGTCGAAAGCTGCGTAAACTGCCTCGTTTACACGGGCGATAGCGTCGCCGTCAAGCTTTAATATCCTGTCGTAGGTCAAAATACCGTTGACCTCGTCCTCAACGTCGGTAAGCTGGGTGTAGCAAGAGGCCGAAAGCCCCTGCTTTACGATCGCCGGGATGACCTCGTTTAAGTAAAGCCCTTCGTAGGCCTTGGTAAGCTTTGCCTTATCCTTAAACCTTTTGTAGCCAAATTCCTTGGGAGAATATGCATGGTCGGGTAGGTGCATGGAATACCCCCCGAACTCCGTCAGCGCAAGGACCCTTTTTTTATCGTTTTTGGGTCTTGCTTTTCTGAAATATATATGGCGGCTTTTTACGTCCCCCGCCCCCTTATCCTGCCAGCCGCTGGCGTGGTCAAAGTGACGGGTGGGGTCCTTTTCCTGCAAAATTTTGCAGTTTAAAGCTGCGTCAAACTGTCCCCAGCACTCGTTAAACGGGGTCCAAAGGCAGAGGGAAACACAGTTAAAAAGTGCGTCTATAAGCCGATTAGCTTCAATAAGATACTGATCGCGCGACTCCTTAAGGGCACGCCTTACCCGCCTATAGTTGTGGTCGTTGATATAGTAGTTTATAAAGGGCTTAAGGTTTATCCTTATGGTTGGGTACTTATCCCCGCCGTTTATCATATCCTGCCAAACAAGGATGCCTGCCACGTCGCAATAGTAGTACCACAAAAAGGGCTCTACTTTTATGTGCTTTCTCAGCATATTGTATCCAAGCTTCTTTACCGTAACCACGTCACGGTACATTTCCTCGTTGTCATGGGGGGTGTAAATGCCGTCCTTATAATATCCCTGGTCAAGAAGGCCGTTGTGGAAGATGGGCTTGTTGTTAAGTGCAAAATATTTTTTGCCGTCCACCGTCAAAACCGAAAACTTTCTCAGCCCGAAGTAGCTTTCCACCCTGTCCTCGCCGTAAGACATTTCAAGGCCGTACAAATTAGGGCTGTCCGGCGACCATGGCAAGCACCCTTCGCAGTCCAAAACGACTTCTCCGCCACGGCTTTGTCCTGAAGAAATAACCCTGTTTTGGTCGATAATCGACACATAGACCGACTTTTCGCCGTCGGTAAGGTCAAAAAGTATCCTCAGTTTTTTATTGTCAAGATCGGGATAAAGCTTAAAGGAATTTATCCTTTCAACGGGGGTGCTTTCAATCCATATTGGCTGCCATATACCGCTTGTGGCCGTATACCATATACCCCCCCTTTTATAGCGCTGCTTTCCCCTGCCGTAGACGGGGCTGTCGGCATCGTCGGTTACCAGGATGTACAAGGTATTTTTACCCTCGCAAACGGGGGTAAGCTCCACCGTAAAGCTGTTGTAGCCGTCGTTGTGCTCACAGAGGAGTACGCCGTTAAGATAAATTTTAGCGCACTGGTCGATTGCCCCCACGTTGAGGAAGACCCTGCCCCTGTTAAAGCCGCCGGGCAGGACGAAATCTTTTTTTAAATGAAGAAACTGATCCTTATAAAGCTGGCGACCAACCCCCGACAAGGGGGATTCCGGGGAAAACGGAACTAAAATCTTGCCGTCGTAGGAGGCTGGCTCCGCGGCCTCTGCGGTAATTGCGTAATCCCACTCGCCGCATAAATTGAAAAAGCTGTCACGCTTAAATTGCGGCCTTGGGTACTCGTCAAAAAAACCGTCCTTTATAAATGTAGGGGTAATTATCATCTTTCACCTTTAGTTGATTTGTTAATGAAAAAAAGCCGAAAAATTTGCAGTTAATCGGCTTATACGCAGACTTTTGCGTTTTTACTTGTCTTTTTATACTTACGCAGCCATGTCCTTATCGTCCTTATCGGCCTTGCTTTCCTGCGTTTTTTCAGCCCTTTCAAGCTCCTTTAAGCCCTGCTTTGCAAGATAGTGCTGACGCTCGGTCTTGATCTCCCAATGGATAAGAAGCGCAAGGCAAGCCCTTAAGAAGATAACGATGCCCAAGATCAAAAGCTCGTTAAGATCCCTTACGATAACCGTGCGAAGTACTTCGCCGCACATTTTAAAGTCAAGGGCGAGGGCGATACCCTCGGCAAGCTCTAGACGGGCGTCTTCTTCGCCGCGGATAATGCTTATTATCGCCTTAACAACGGTGTAGCAAAGCACGGCTATGCCGATAAGCTCGATCAAAAGCACTAAAAGCTCTACGCCGTGCTCGAAAACCTTGTGAACAGATTCCATGAAAGCTTCCATAAAACACCTCTTTAAGTTTGTCTTTTTCTTAATTAATAAAGAAAGGCCCAAAATAAGAAGCCTTTCTTAAAAACCGTACAAATGGCCTTATTCGGCCTTGTCCTTTATCATGTCCTTAACCTTCATAAGGCGGGTAAGGGCGCTTCTTTCGTCCTCGCCAAGCTTTGCCGTAATGTACTTGATGGTTTCCTCAAGCTGAGGTATCATAACGTACTCAAGGGCGTTGACGCGACGCTTGTTGCGGACGATCTCCTCCGCAAGCATCTGTACCTTTTTTTCAACGGCGGCAAGCTGAACGAGAAGGGTTATTGCCTCCGTGATCTTCTTGACCGAATAATCCGCCTCGCTTGTTATCATGGCGTAGGAATACGGCATACCCTTGCGCTTGGTTTCGCTGACGGTGATCTCCGGCACGACGACGTTCATTATATTTTCCGTTGAAAGCTCAAGGCTGAGGGCCGTTGAGGGCATACTGAAAGCGTTCTCAAGCTCCCCCTCACCCATGAGGGCGCGGGCGGAGGAAAACTCCCTTAAGGCGTTGGCAAGAAGCTTTTTTGATTCTTCTCTCAACCGCTTATTTTCTTTTATGATAACGGAAAATCTCCTGATCATCTCGTCCGACTTGTCCTTTAAAAGCTTGTGGCCACGGGTTGCCGTTTTAAGCCTTATCTTAAGCTTTTTAAGCTCCATTCTGGTCGGATTGACGTTAAGCCTTGCCATAAATTACCTTCAAAAAATAGTATTTTGTCCGAAAAATCGGTAAACGTATTGATTATTTTGTGCCCAGATACTTATCAATGAATTTTTCCTTGATACGCTTAAGCTCAGTTCTCGGTAAGATCTTTAAAAGCTCCCAGCCAAGGTCAAGGGTCTCTTCAATGGGCCTATCGGTGGTGGTGCCTTGGGATACGTATTTCTTTTCAAACTGCTCGGCAAACTCTGCGTAAAGCTTGTCGGTGGGGGTTAAGGCCGCGTCGCCTAAGATTGCGGCAAGCTCCTTACTCTCCTTACCCTTTGCGTAAGCAGCGAAAAGCTGGTTCATGGTGTCGGCGTGGTCCTCCCTCGTCTTGCCGTCGCCAATACCCTTGTCCTTAAGCCTTGAAAGTGACGGAAGTACGTCTATAGGCGGATTAACGCCCTTTTGATAAAGCTCACGGGATAAGATGATCTGCCCCTCGGTAATATACCCCGTAAGGTCGGGGATGGGGTGGGTCTTGTCGTCCTCGGGCATGGTGAGGATGGGTATCTGGGTGATGGAGCCCTTTTTGCCCTTAATACGGCCCGCCCTTTCATAAAGGGTGGCAAGGTCAGTATAAAGGTATCCGGGATAGCCGCGGCGACCGGGGACCTCCTTACGGGCGGCAGAAACCTCACGAAGGGCCTCTGCGTAGTTGGTGATGTCAGTAATAATAACCAGCACGTGCATGCCAAGATCAAATGCAAGATATTCTGCACAGGTAAGGGCCATACGCGGGGTGGAAATACGCTCGATAGCGGGGTCGTTGGCAAGGTTTGTGAACAAAACCGTCCTTTCGATGGCGCCCGTTCTTCTGAAATCGTCAATAAAGAACTGTGCCTCCTCAAAGGTAATACCAACGGCCGCAAATACTACTGCGAACTTCTCGCCTGAGCGCACCTTCGCCTGTCTTGCGATCTGGGCGGCAAGCTCTGCGTGGTTAAGACCGCTCATGGAAAATACGGGGAGCTTCTGACCCCTTACAAGGGTGTTTAAGCCGTCGATTGCCGAAATACCCGTCTGGATAAACTCGTTGGGGTAGTCGCGTGCGGCAGGGTTGATAGGCTCGCCGTTAATATCAAGGCGTTTTTTGGGGATAATGGGCGCACCGCCGTCACGGGGGTTACCCATACCGTCGAAAACTCTGCCAAGCATGTCCTCGGACACGCCCAGCTCCTGACTTTTACCCATAAATCTTGCCTTGGACGTTGAGATCTGAAGGCCGTGGGCGGACTCGAAAAGCTGAACGACCGCCTTGTCGTCCTTGACCTCCAAAACCTTACCCTTTCTTACCTCGCCGTTTTGCTGGGTTATCTCAACAAGCTCGTTATACTTAACGCCCTCGACGCCCTCAACAAGCATTAAGGGGCCGACGACTTCTTTAATTGTCTTATACTCTTTATACATCTTCTCTTCCTCCACGGGCAAGGGCCTTAAGCTCTGACACCAGGCTTGATTGGGCCTCGTCCAACAGGTGAACGTCTTTTTCTTCAACGTATTTTGCCCTGCCTATCCTTTCGATAGACGGAACGCTTAACACCTCGCTAAGCTCTGCAAAGCTATCGATGGCCTCGTTGGCGTAAAGATAAAAGGCGTGGATAAGCTTCATCATCTTATACTGCTTGTCAAGGCTTGTGTATGTATCCGTTTCGTGGAAGGCGTTCTGGTGGAGATAGTCTTCCCTTATCATCTTGGCAGTTTCCATGGTGATACGGTCGCGATAGGAAAGGGATTCCATACCGACAAGACGGACGATCTCCTCAAGCTCGGCCTCCTCCTGAAGGATGGCCATAGCAAATGCGCGAAGCTCCGGATAGTCGCTTGCGACGCTTTCCCTGTACCACTCGCCCATTCTGTCGGCGTAAAGCGAATAGCTGGTAAGCCAGTCAATGGCGGGGAAGTGGCGCTTGTAAGCAAGTGAGGCTGAAAGCCCCCAGAAAACCTTTACGATACGTAAGGTTGCCTGGGCAACGGGCTCTGAAATATCGCCGCCGGCCGGTGAAACCGCGCCGATTGCAGTAATGGCGCCAACCTTGTTGCCTGAGCCTAAAACCTTTACGATGCCTGCCCTTTCGTAGAACTCTGCAAGTCTTGAGGACAGGTATGCGGGATAACCCTCGTCACCGGGCATTTCTTCAAGACGGCCGCTGATTTCTCTCAAGGCCTCTGCCCAGCGTGATGTGGAGTCGGCCATGATCGCAACCGAATACCCCATGTCGCGGAAATATTCCGCAATGGTGATACCCGTATAGATTGACGCCTCACGGGCGGCAACCGGCATGTCCGACGTGTTTGCAATAAGAACGGTACGCTTCATTAAAGGCTCCCCTGATTTCGGGTCCTTAAGGGCGGGGAACTCATTGAGAACGTCCGTCATTTCGTTGCCGCGCTCGCCGCAGCCAACGTAAACTATAATTTCCGCGTCAGCCCACTTGGCGATCTGGTGCTGAACGACCGTTTTGCCGCTGCCAAAGGGGCCGGGAACGGCCGCACAGCCACCCTTTGCCACGGGGAAAAGCATATCTATAACCCTTTGGCCGGTAACCATGGGCTTATTGGGGGATAATTTTTCTTTATAGCGCCTTGCACGGCGTACAGGCCATTTTCTGAGCATGGTAACCTGCTTTTCGCCGTCCTTGGTTTTGACGGTGGCAACGGGATCTAAAATGGTAAAGTCCCCTTCAGTAACAGATAAAAGCTCGCCCTCAAAGCCGTCGGCGATCATGATCGAGTGACGGATAACGGGGGTTTCCTGTACGTAGCCGACCTCATCCCCTACCGAAAGGGTGTCGCCAACCTTGGCGGTGGGATAAAAATGCCACTTCTTTTCCCGATCGAGGTTGTTTATAACTATCCCACGGGAAATTCTGTCGCCGTACTTATCCACAAGCTTGGTGAGAGGTCTTTGAATGCCGTCGAAAATACCCTCTATAAGACCGGGCGCAAGCTCAACCGACAGGGGCGCCCCGGTGGAAACTACCTCGTCACCAACGCCAAGACCTGCGGTTTCCTCGTAAACCTCAATGGATGCCCTTGCACCGCGAAGCTCGATAATTTCGCCGATAAGGCCCATTTTGCCTACGCGTACCACGTCAAACATTTTTGCTTCGGCCATATTGTCCGCAACGATCAGCGGACCTGCAACTTTTACAATTTTGCCCTGCATTTATTTATCCTCTCTTCCAAATAATATGTCAACGCCCAAGGCATTTTCCATTGCCGAGCGCAATAATTCCATTCCGTAATCGCCCTCACCGTCGGGTACGGGCACGATTATTGGGTAAGCCGCCTCGTTAAACCTTTTAAGATAAGGGGCAAGCTCCCGACAAAAGCCGTCGGTCACAAATATTACCGCGTGGGTCTTAGCTAGGCTCCGCAAAACCTCGCGGGCCTCCTGTGCGGACTGTACCGTGAAGGCGTCAACGCCGCCCGCCTTGAAGGCAAGGACGTTATCGCCGCTTCCTATAATCGCCATTTTTCCTGTCATAATGATAAATCCTTCAATATAATTCCGCCAAAGGCTGACGGTAAGTTAATTGTAAGCCTCCCTGAGCTTCGCCTTTATTACCTGGCTTTCTACGCCGTTATACAGGCTGACCATAACAAGCCTGACGTTTTTAACGTCTGCGCGCTTATACATACAGTATAAAATGAAGGGCTCCGTTCCCCTGATAAAAAACCTGTCTTCCTTAAGCCTTTTCAGGGCAAACCCCTCCATTAGCCTTTCAAAGCCCACCAATGGGGTGCCCATTTCCTTGACCGCAAGAAGGATAAACTCCTCAAGCTCGGTCCACTTAAAGGCCTCCCTCATGACCTTGGGGTCACGGGTAAGGACGGCCTCCTCCTGAGAGGCTGTCAGCGTCCCCATGGGAAGTTTTAAAAGGTAATATTCTTCAATGTCATCAACCCTTAAAAGGGTTGAAAGATTTTTACTTGTGTATATATTATGAAGATATG
>JAFWAM010000176.1 GCA_017507595.1 Clostridia bacterium | reverse complement strand
TACCCCCCTTGACAGCAATTTTGCTTCTTATTTGTGGCGGAGGGCAAAAAAACAGACTTTTAAATTGGCTTTTTAGGTTGACAAAGGGGCCGTAAAAACCTATAATAATAAAAAACTCGTCTTTATTTGAGAGGAATTTATGAAGACTTTCAACGTGGAAAAGGCCACCCGCGACACGGTGGAGTGGATAAGAAATTGGTTTGAGGAAAACGGAAAGGACTGTAATGCCATCGTCGGTATTTCCGGTGGCAAGGATAGCTCCGTCGTGGCGGCCCTTTTAGTGCGCGCACTGGGCAATAATCGCGTAATAGGCGTACTTATGCCCAATGGAGAGCAGTTTGATATTTCGTTTTCACACATGCTGTGCGACCATCTTAATATCAAAAAATACGTCTTTAACATCAAGGATTGCTATAAGGGCTTTTTATCGGCCGTGCCCGACGGTTTTACTCTTTCCGATCAATCGGTGGTCAACCTTCCGCCGCGCATACGAATGACCGCCCTTTATCTTTTGTCCCAATCCCTTAACGGCAGGGTCGCAAACACCTGCAACTTAAGTGAGGATTACGTCGGGTATTCAACAAGATACGGGGATTCTGTCGGGGACTTTTCGCCCTGCTCCGACTTTACCGTTGAGGAGGTAAAAGCCATTGGAAGATACCTTGGCTTACCCAAAGAATTGGTCGATAAACCGCCTATAGACGGACTTTGTGGCAAAACTGACGAGGATAACCTTGGGTTTAGCTATGACACCCTGGACAAATATATCCGCCATAACGTTGAGCCCGATCCCGCCACCAAGGCGCGCATTGATCGCCTTCATAAGATCAATCTTTTCAAGCTGAAGCTTATGCCAAAATTCGAGGTTGACCCCGATAAATATTATCAATAAAAAATCGCCCTCTCCGTCCTGTTTTACGGAGAGGGCTTTAGTTATGTTCAACAAAATTCTATGGCTTATTGATTTTGTCAAGATTTATTTTTTTTATTCCCCCCGCAGGAGCCGCTGTGGGGACAGTCGCTGCAACCGCAGTCACAACCCACCTTGCCCTTTTTTTTGCGGATGATCGCCCTTACCGCCACAAAGCTGACCAATGCGACGCAAGCGATTATGAGGATGATCTCAGGCGCGCCCATTATTGAACGCTCCTTTTGGCTTTGGCCTTGTTTACCGCAATTATTACGATAGCAAGGACAGCAAAGGCTGCCGCCCAGATAAAGGCCGTCCACCACCAGCTGCCTACGGTGTAAACTGCTGCCGCAACCGCTGCAGAGGCTGCTATCCAGAACAGCATAGTGCCGTTAAAGTTCTTTTGGGATTTAAGCTCTGCCTTGGCTGTTGCAACGGAGGCAAAGCAAGGAATAGTCGTCATATTGAAGGCTATGAAGGAAACAAGACCCGGTATACCGATGCCCGTTGCCATGATCATGGCCTGAACGGCGTCAATGCCCTCCTCTGCCATAACGTCAAGTCCGCCGATCTCAAGGCCGGCAATGGAAATAAGACAAGCGGCCAGGGTTGAGAAGGTTGCGATTACGTTTTCCTTTGCGATAAGACCCGTAACTGCCGCAACCACGAACACCCAACCGAACTTACCCAGCTGTGCGCCGAAGCCAAGTGGCGTAAAGATGGGTTGGACCAGCTTTGCGACGTTTGCAAGGATGCTTTCGTTGATCCTTTCGTCGGATAAAAACTCCCACGAGAAGCTGAAGTGGGTCAAAACCCAGATAACGATGGTTGAAGCAAGTATTACCGTAAAGGCCTTTTTGATAAAGTGCTTTGCCTTGTCCCAAAGGTGGAGCATAAGGTTTTTAAACCTTGGTGCACGGTATGCAGGGAGCTCCATAATAAACGGAGCGGCATCACCCTTAAGGGTGGTTGCATTCATAATAACTACGCTTACGATGGCGGTTACTATGCCCAAAACGTACATTGAGAAGGTAATAAGATCGGGATTGCCTACCTTAAAGTAAGCGACGATACCGCCTGCAATGGCCGTTAAGATAGGAAGCTTAGCCCCGCATGAGAAGAAAGGTATGATCCTTATGGTGGCGGTCCTTTCCCTGTCCTCGGCAAGGGTCCTTGTGTTGATCATTGCGGGGACCGAGCATCCAAAGCCCATTATCATAGGCATAAACGCTCTACCGGAAAGGCCGAATCTTCTGAAAAGTCTGTCAAGCATAAAGGCAACGCGGGCCATATAGCCTGAATCCTCCAATATGGAGAAAAGTAAGAAAAGCACCAATATCCACGGGAGGAAGGAAAGCACGCCTACGATACCGTCGATAATGCCTGCGTTGATAAGACCAACGGCCCAGCCTGCCATGCCGCTGGATTCCACCAGCCCCTGCAGGGTGCCGAATACTGTACCCACGATGATTTCGTTCCACAAATTGTTAACGATACACCCGGGCGAGAAGACCGTTCCGTCGTATACGCAGGATAAAAGCTTTACGCCAAAGTTTAAATATTCGCCGTCGGCGTTGAGAAGACCAAGGTCTTCCAAGGTGGGCAGATTGAAGATGCTGCCAAGATATAAAAAGTTTTCCGAGAAGGTTATGTGGAAAATTGAGAAAAGTATGACCACGAAGATGGGAAGCCCCCATATCTTATGGGTAAGCACCCTGTCCTTTTTGTCCGATCTGGACATGGCAAACTTTTCCTTGCTTCTTTTAACCACCACCGGGGAAAGATTTTCAGTTATGTATCTGTACCTTGCGTCGGCGATGATGGCGTCAAATTCATTGCCGAACACCTCGTGATTGAAGGTCTTTTTGAACTCCTCAACGATGGTGACGGAGGCCGGATGCATGGTGACCTCGATCTCGTCCTGTTCAACAAGCTTTACGGCGTGGAAAAGCGGGTCGCTGACCCCTTGGCCCTTTAAGGCTATCCTGACGTCGCCGATAAGATGGTAAAGGTTTGTGTCGTTAAGGACGGTCTTGCCCTGTCTGCCTGCCTTGTAGGCGGTGTACGCCCTTTGCATAAGAAGATCCAGGCCGTCCTCGTGCAAGGCAGAGACCTTTACCACCGGGATACCCAGTCTTCTTTCAAGCTGGACCTCGTCAATTGAGTCGCCCATCTTTTCAACCTCGTCCATCATATTGAGGGCGACGACCACGGGGACGTCGATCTCCATAAGCTGGGTGGTAAGATAAAGGTTTCTTTCAAGGTTGGTGGCGTCAACGATATTGATGACGCAGTCGGGCTTTTCGTCAAGGATGAAGTTCCTTGCGATGATCTCCTCCGGGGTGTAGGGTGAAAGGGAATATATACCCGGAAGGTCAACAATACTGATAGGCGTATCCAATTTTTTGTATACACCGTCCCTTTTGTCAACGGTTACACCGGGCCAGTTTCCCACGTGGGCGGTAGAGCCGGTCAAGCTGTTAAAGAGGGTGGTTTTGCCCGAGTTTGGGTTACCCGCAAGGGCGAATTTTATCATATTACACCTCCACCACGATACAAGCGCCCTCGGACTTTCTCACGGAAAGCTCGTAGCCGCGCAAGGTGATTTCCAACGGGTCGCCGAAGGGGGCACGTTTTCTGAGATAAACTTCTATCCCCGGGGTAATGCCCATATCGTAAAGGCGGCGCTTGATGCGACCTTCACCGGATATGCTTTTAACCGTTCCCCTCTCGCCGATTTCGAGAAGGTCAAGCGTTTTTTCCATAACGATACTCCTTAAAATGGTAAAAAAGTTAAAATATGAAATATTTTTCAGGTTTTTTACTGTCACAATATTACCACTATCAAAAATCAAAGTCAAGCAAAATGTGAAACTCTTTTCAGATTTTTTTGATTTTTTATGGTTTTTCTTTCTTAAAGCGTTTTAGCCTTGCTTTTTTTATACGTATGGTTTATAATATTGTTATGAAAAGCGGCGTAAGAGAGCCAAAGCAGGCTCGTTCCATCGAAAAGAAGAAAAAAATCATTGAAGCAAGCTTTGAGCTTTTTTCCGAAGTAGGCTACTACGGTACCAATACTGCGGAAATAGCAAAGCGGGCAGGTGTTTCAACGGGGATAGTTTACGAATATTTCCACGACAAAAGGGACATTATGATCTGCGTCCTTGACGAGTATATCCAAAGGTCCTTTAATCCCGTGCTGGAACTTATTGACGAAATCACCGTCCTCGATCTTAACGACCTTATTATTAAAGTAATAGATCGCACCATAGAATCCCACAAGGGCTGCCGACGCATCCACGAGGCGTTACATTCCCTCACCCACACCGACGAGGGCGTCAATAACGAGTTTATCGCTCAGGAAAATATACTGACCCACAAAATCGGCCAGAAGCTTATTGCCTTCGGCATGAAAAGCGACGGTATATACGAAAAGGTCCACCTTGCGATGAACCTTGTACAATCCTTTGCCCACGAATACGTTTTTGACCAGCACGACTATATTGACTACGGTTATATGAAGACCGTCGTATGTAAGTCCATCCGCGCGCTTTTCACCACCTGACGGTCAATATGTGTTTTAACGCAAAAAGTCTGCCTATAGGTTGATTATCGTAAGAAAATGTCAACTCATATCCGCCTTTGACGGCTTATAAAAACCTTGTATCGCCTATGCTTTAAGTCAAAAAATACAGTTGTCTTATTTTGCTTTATGATACAATGCTTACATTTTTATTTTTAAGGAGCTTTTATGAAAAAGACTATCAAAACTTTAGCGTGCATTTTGCTTGCTTGCTGCATTAGTGTAACCGTCGCCTGCGGTGGATCGACTGCAAAGCCTGAATTAAACCTTGAAAAAGCAAAGGATAATTTAGAGGCCAAGGGCTATCAGGTAAACCTTGCGTCCGGCGTCAGCTTTATAGTTGACGGGATGATCGTTTACCGCCTGAACGCCATAAACGGAGAGGAAAACTCTATCACCATATATGAGTTTTGCAGCAACGACATTGCAAAATCATATTATAACACCCAGATGTCCATGAATACCTATCAGATTACTATGGCACAAACCCAACGTGATTTTAATAAGGCTCTTTTAGCCGATAAAGCACTTACCCTTACCGACCGCGACAGGAAAGCACTTGAAGAAGAGATCGCATACTTCGAAAAAACTCTTGCCAAGTACGATAAGATTATTGGCTTCAGCGGCAAGTTCTTCTGGATCGGTACCAAAGACGCAATTAAAGACACAAAATAAGCTTAACTTAAGTTGATTTTTTATAAAAGTTTATCTTACAAAAAACGAGAGGAAAAACCCGCTCGTTTTTTATAAAAGTTTATCTTACAAAAAACGAGAGGAAAAACCCGCTCGTTTTTTATAAAAGTTTATCTTACAAAAAACGAGAGGAACCCCCTCTCGTTTTTTTTGTAATAACCACCAAAAATGGCCTATAATCAACTTATAGGCCAACTTTTTTATAAAAGCCTTGCTATTTGCAGGTTACTCTATTATTTGCATATCCCCAAAGGAGAAGGTTATCTCTACCTCCTCGTCGGGCATGATGAAGGAAAATTCCCAATAGTATGAATTGGTTTCTTCATCAAAGGTACCCTGGCCGCTTTGCTCCCCTGCAAACTGGCCGTTGGCGTACATAACGACCTTTTTTTCGGAGGTTTTAGTGCGGATGGTGACCGTCTGACCCTGCTTGTATTTTTTCACGTGGCCAGACAGGATAAAGTCGTCGTATTCGGATGGAGCCTTAATAGAGTAATACGTATTGCCGTCCCACGCAACGGGTGGGTCGAAGGTCCCCGTAAAGTAGCCCTTTACAAGCCTTACCATCAAAAGGTTTAAATTTTCCACCACGGCGTTGGGGATGTTGGGGTCGTAATGGGGATTTCCGATACCTGAATCGTCCGTTATATAAACGAAGGTGCCACCGGTCAAAACTGCTGCCTCGCGGGCGAGGTATTCACACAAGGTATCTGCGCCGCTAGCAAGGATCGGGCATATACGTATGCCCTTTTCTGCGGCACGAAGCACTGCTTTAGAGTAATTTTCAGCATATTTGTTACCCTCGTGCGGTGGCGCGTCGTAAACGTGGAAAATTATCTTTGTGGAGCTTTGTGACCACTGCTTTTCGGTGGCCATGGCAAGGGCCTCGTCAACGGCCTCGGGATAGTCGCCGCCACCGTTAGCGTACTGCTTGTTAAGATTTTTTTGATGCTGAGAAAGGTTTTTTTGGTCGGTTACGTCAAGGAAGTCATTATAGATAAATACGTCCTCGTCCGTGTGATCGCGATAGAACAAAAACGCCATATTAATGGCCTTTACCCCGTCTGTTGCGGCGATTTTTTCAACCACGTCCTTAAGCTCGTTTTTAAGATAATCTATCTCGTCCCCCATGGAACCCGTCACGTCAACCACGAACATGATTTCAATGGTGTCAGACCTTTCCCTGCCGCCGTCAAGACTTATTTTAACGTCGCCGCCGTTATATGATGCAGACCCTTCGTATTGGCCGCTTTTTGCGTATACGGTGCAATCATCACCCGTACCGAAAAGATAAGCCGTACCGTTTGAATCGGTAACCCCCGTAAAAATCGTGGTATCGCCGTCCATAAGGCTTACCGTAGCCCCGACGGATGGCTTTCCGCCGCAGGTCACGTTGACCTTTACGCGGTTGAGGGAGTCAAGCCCCCATCTATCCTTATAATTATAAAACTTGCCGTAATCGTTTTCACCCTGGCCCTTATAAAAAAGGTCTTGCCAAAGGGCGTAATATTCGTTATCGTTGTGGGCAGAGGCCGTCATCATGCCTGCACCCATATTTTTGTCGCCCTCCGTCGCGCCGTCCTCTATCTTGTCGTAATCGCCGTAAGCGCCCTCCGGCCCCATAGCGCCGCCATATCCACCGCCGAAGCCATCAGAGGGAGCCATGCATCCAAAAAGCGATACCGCGACGGTAACCGCTAAGATAAGAGTAATAATCTGAAAGAGTTTTTTCATAAATAAGCCCTCCCGCTTGTTCTTGACAAAATCATAGCACATATAAAAGATTTTTTCAAGACTTTTTATAAAAAACCGACTAAACGCATGGTTGAGTCGGCCTTTTTTTGTAAAAATATTAAAATTGACCGCAAGGGATCGTCCTTGCGGTCAGCTTTATTATTTTGCTTATTTATTTAAGAAAAAGCCTTCTTTTTTGCTTAAAAACAGTCGATAACCGACCTATAGAGGGACTTTTGTCTTAAAAAGCGCTTCGTTTTGAACCGGCAAAGGATTAGCCTTGCTGGTTATTTTCCTTAAGTTGGGCTAAAATTTCCATTAAAAGCTTGTCGGTGGAAGAAGGCTCCGGCTCCTTTACGGGTGCGGGTTCAACGACCTCTGCTTTCTTGGGGGCTTTGTCGGGATGACGCTTA
>JAFWAM010000175.1 GCA_017507595.1 Clostridia bacterium | reverse complement strand
TTTCACCCTTCGGGTCGTAGCGGGCGAAGAACTTTTCAGCCGTAAGGCCTTCCATTTCAAGCCCCATAAGGGCCAGCTTGAAACCGGTCGATAAAACGGAGAAAATATTGGAAAGCTGTTCCTTTTCGGAAAGGACGCTCCACGCAAGGCGAAGGTTGGCTTCCTCTTTTTCCCTAACGAGGGAGGGCTTAAGATCCTTACCGCCGTCAGCGGCTGCCCCACCGCCTTTAATGATCTTTTTGTATAAGCCGTTTTGTTTTTTTGCACGGGCAAAGGTTTTGTCGCTCACGATGTTGTCGTAGCTTAACACGTCCTTATCGTCGCCAAAGTAAACAAAATCACCGTCAAGGCGGATGGAATCCTTCGTCCTTACAAAAAATTTGGTGTGGGAATTTTTCACCGAGGAAACCTGGTCACTGAACCTTTTTGCGAAATTACAGTTAAAGCTGTCCTCGCCCATGGAAACTATAACGAAGTTGACCTGAGGCTTTTTCAGGGCGCGCCGGCTGATTTTTTCGACGATCCTCGTCACCGACGAAAAGTCGCCGACGGTCTGTTGATAATTAAATTTGACGCAGGAGCGATAGTCTTCCGGAAGGTCAAAATATTCTTCCTTCTCCTTTAAAAAGGCCGCCTTATCATAATTTAATATACCGCTTGACAGATAGACCCTTTCGCCCTCCTTGTTGCTGTCAAAGACCTCAACGTTGATGCGGACGGGGGTAAGATAGCCATCTTTTACGGTGACAAACTGGTTAATGACCAGTATATCCTTTAAAAGGGCCTGGTTTACACTGCCAAAACCAAACATATAAAGGTTAACGTCAACGTCCTTTAAGGTGCAGTTGTCGTTGATGTATTGCCTTGGCATAAACTTTGCAAAGTTATTGTCCGACGCAAAGCGAAGGGCAAGAAGCTCATACTTGTTGTAGGCAAAGACACAGCCGCGGCTTTCGTCCTTGATGACCTTTTTCTTATCCTTTTCGCTTAAAGCGTCTGCCTCGGCGCCCAAGGCGTCGCCGACGGAAATTTTTCCCTCCGCCCCAAGTATAAGCTGCTTTAAAAACCCGCTTTGGCTTTCCGACGAGCAAACGACAAATCTTAACTTTTCAGTATAAAGATCGTACTTTTTTAAAACCTGTTTTGCCAGTAAAACAAATTTATAGTTTTCAGCATCGCTTGTGAAAAACGACACGAAGCATTGGCTTTTGTTTTTGGAAATATTGGATTTAATCAACCTATAGACCGACTTTTCGGTGTAAGGAAGAACTTTATAGTGAACTTTAAGCTCGTCTAAAACAAGCTTTTTGTCGACGTACTTTTGGTCGTGGTCGCTCTCAAGAACCACACATGTCAATTTTCTTTTTTCCGGGCTTAAGTTTTCAAGATAAGCCTTCGCATCGTCGGAAAACCCATAAACGTAGGTTATCTCCTTGCCAAACTGCCGTCCGCGCACAAAGTTGGCGACCCCGGCTTTAACAAGGGAAACCGTCAGACTGAAAAGGGCCAGCGCCGACAAGCCGTAAAGGGTCACGTAGGTGATCATCATATAGATATCACTCTTAGCAAGGACCTTGACAAGGTCGGCGTTGATTTTAAGGGCAACCAGGCCAACTGAATCCGAAAGCACCGACGACACCAGTAACAATATATTATCAAACTCGACGTAAGCGTACTTTGCCGTAAACCCAAGGGCTATGGACAAAAGTATGACGAAGGGATATATAAACGTGTCCTTTAACGATATTTGTTTGCAATTTTTGATTTTGTATATCATGTAGGCTATCATTAAAAGCTCCAGCACGAGATACACAGTGTTAAGAAAAACCATAAATTACTCCTAAAGCTTGGTAAAATGTGGATGTTTTTTGCTAAAACAGGCCGATAACCGACCTATAGGTGGACTTTTAAAGGGTTATCCCCTCTTTTTTCAAAAGGTCTTTTATAACCTCGCCGGCCAGGATAAAGCCTGCAACGGGCGGCACGAAGGATATACTTGAAGGCGTTCTTTTATCCCCGTCAAGGCCGGGCTTTGGCTCCTCGCGTGAGTATACCACCTTAAGAGAGTCAACCCCTTCCTTTTTCAACTCTCTCCGCATAACCTTTGCCAGCGGACAGACGGCTGTTTTATATATATCAGCAACCTCAAAGGCCGTGGCGTCAAGCTTATTGCCCGTGCCCATACAGGCGATAATCGGCTTATTGAGGGCCTTTGCCCTTTTCGCAAGCAAAATTTTTGCCGTTACCGTATCAATGCAGTCAACCACGTAATCATAACTTTCAAAGGAAAATTCCTCCATGGTTTCCGCCGTGAAAAACAAAGGCTTTTCTTCAACGGTCATCGTCGGGTTGATATCAAGAAGCCTTTCCCTGCAGACCTCTGTCTTTTTTCTTCCCACGGTGGAGGTCATGGCGTAAAGCTGACGATTGACGTTGGAAAGCTCTATCACGTCCATATCGCAGACCACAAGCTTGCCTATGCCGGCGCGGGCAAGGGCCTCTGCCACGTAGGAGCCTACCCCCCCAAGGCCGAAAACAGCTACCGTCTTATTTTTCAAAGCCTCTATCCCCCGTTTAGAGATAAGACTTTCTTCACGAATAAATCTATCCACGGATGGTCCCCTCCTCGACGACGAATTTTTTATATTCCATACCCTCGAAGACCTCCTCGTCCACGTGGGTGCAGGTAATAATCGTCTGCACGCCCTCAAGAAGTCTGACAAGCCGTTTTTGACGGGACTTGTCCAGCTCGCTTAAGGCGTCGTCTAAAATAAGCACGGGGGCTTCGCCGAAATGCTCCTTGTAAATTTCCAGCTCGGCAATCTTAAGCGATAAGGCCGCCGTCCTTTGCTGTCCTTGGGACCCAAACGCCCTCACGTCCTCGTCGTTGACGGTTATCTTAAGATCGTCACGGTGGGGCCCCATAGTTGTATAGCCCAGGATCATATCCCTTTCAAGGGTGGCGAACAAGCCTTCCTTAAGCTCCTCCGCGATTTCCCTTTGGCTTC
>JAFWAM010000174.1 GCA_017507595.1 Clostridia bacterium | reverse complement strand
GCTGTAATATTATTAGGGGGAATATTGTGCATATTCCTCTTTTTATACGTAAAAGTGTCTGGCGGCTTTGTGAAAAAACACGCCGTTTTATTAAGGGCGACAGGCACTGCAGTCGTATCTGTTTTTACGGCTTTCGCTGCAATTTTTGCCTTAAAAAACAAGGGGTTTGTTTTTAAACTTGCCATTGTGGTAATGGTATTTGCAACGGTGGCCCTTGTAACTTTATATTTACTTAACGTAACCGGCTTTTGGTATAAAATTTCCTCCGTGGAGGAGCTTCGTGCCTATATAAAAAGCTTTGGTTTTTCCGCCTCGGTGATCCTTGTTGTTCTACAGTTCTTACAGGTCACTTTTTTGCCCTTGCCGGGGGTCGTCGCAACTGGCGCGGCCGTTGCGTTATTCGGTCCGCTTAAAGGCGGGTTGTTAAGTTTTGTTGGTATATATATCGGCTCGGCTACGGCATTTTTTATTGGCCGTAAAATCGGCTATAAGGCCGCGGCTTGGCTTGTTGGCGAGGATAATTTAAGCCGTGCGCAAGCTTATATCAAGGGCAAGGATAAGCCCATGCTGACCCTTATGTTTTTGCTTCCGTTTTTTCCCGACGACGTTCTTTGTTTTGTGGCGGGACTATCAACGGTATCCTCGGCATATTTCCTATTAATGGTCTTTTTTACAAGGCTTATTTCGGTGTTTTTAATGGCTTACTCTTTAAACGGCAATCTTATTCCTTATGACAAATGGTGGGGGATTCTCATCTGGGTGTGTGTTTTTTTGCTTACAGCGGCAGTGTCCCTTCTTGTCTATAAAAAAAACAAGAAAAAGCTTTAGTCTACGGCAGATTTTTTAAAGGTGATCAATGAGAGTTATTTTACATTCTGATCTGAATAATTTTTACGCCTCTTGTGAGCAGCTTTATAATCCTGCCTTGAAAAACCTTCCTTTTGCCGTTTGTGGCAGCGTTGAAGAGCGTCACGGCATCGTTCTTGCGAAAAATCATATCGCCAAGGCGGCAGGCGTTAAAACGGCCATGACGATAAAGACGGCAATGGATCTCTGTCCGAATCTCCTTTGTGTGGAGGCCCATTTCGACAGATATATGGACCTTTCCGAAAAGGTTCGAAAAATTTACCTTGAATATACCGATTACGTGGAGCCCTTTGGTATCGATGAAGCCTGGCTTGACGTTACCAACAGTAAAATTTTCGGTAGTGGCGTCCAGATTGCAGATCAGCTCCGCGAAAGGGTCAAAAAGCTTGGCTTGACCGTTTCCGTTGGGGTAAGCTTCAATAAAATTTTTGCAAAGCTTGGGTCGGATATGAAAAAGCCCGACGCCACAACTGAAATCCCTTTTGAAGGCTACAAAAATCTCGTTTGGCCATTGCCCGTTAACGAGCTTTTAATGGTAGGTCGAAAAACCGCTGAAAAGCTTGCAAAGTTCAACGTTTATACCATTGGGGATTTGGCGGCTGCCGACAGCTTCTTTTTAGAAAAAAAACTTGGCAAAATGGGCGTTTTGCTTCACGAATACGCCAACGGCCGCGACGTGGATCCAGTCAGTCGCTATTACGAGCTTGACGAGGCTAAGTCCATAGGCAACAGTATGACCTGCTACAGAGATCTGAAAAGCTATGAGGATGTCCACGTTATGCTTTCCGTTATATGCGAAAGCATATCCCAAAGGGCGCTGAAAAAGGGCTTTATGACGGCGTCAACACTTTCAATTATGATTCGTGACGAGGCTTTGGAAAGCTTCACCCGACAGGCTAAGCTAACGCCGCCGTCTATTTTTCACGACGACCTTTTGTCCGCGGCCGAAAAGCTTTTTTTGGAAAATTTTGATTTTTCCAAGGGTATCCGTTCAATCGGGGCGGCAATTTCCGGCTTTTCCTCGGGTGAGGATCAGCTTTCGATGTTTCAGGACGCAAAGCTCTACGCCAAAAAAATGAGTCTTGCGAAAGCTGTCAGCGGCATTCACGATAAGTACGGCGCAAAAAGCTTGATGCAAGCAACAAATATACAGGACATAAGGGTTTATCACGAGGATCCTGAAAACAACCACGTGGTTCACCCAAAGGGCCGCAAATCCAAAGATTAATTTTTCGTAAAAAACCGACGAAAATCTTTTGAAAAAAAGCGGCTATGTGATATAATAAAAAGGCTGATAAAAAATGCGGCCTGATTACAAATAGATCAAACTGTAGGTGACAAATGATTGACGGCAGATTGTTAATTGAAAAGCTTTTGAATTACGGCACGGCTTGTTTGGAGCTTGCCGATTATGACGTTGCGGTAAAGCGTAACCTGCTTCGTCACGTTTTTCGTTTGTTCGACGGGGAGATCCCTCAATTTAAGGGTTCGATTAATTTAAATCAGCTCAAGGACGACGTCAGCCGTTACGCCTGCGAAAACAATCTTGTTGGCGAAGGTGATGAGGTTGGGTTTGTAAATTTCGTTCTCGGCCTTTTACTGCCGCTTCCGTCGGTCGTAAACAAAAAGTTTAGGACCATGAGGGAGCAGTTCGGTGCATCCGCTGCCTGTGGATATTTACGTTCATTAAGCGTTTGCGCAAGCTGTATTGACGATTACGACTGTAAAAACGGACTTGACAGATACTGCTCCGACAACGGGGTGGAGGTTCTTATTCCCAACGAAAATCACCGTTCTTATTCCGTAAAGGGTGACGGCTGTTGCCTTTGCGCCGAAAGTGAGGGCGCATTCGACACGAAAGGGCTTTGCGGCTCCTTAAGGAACGTTTCATTGATTTTAAACTCAAGGCCTTGGCATATGCATTACGTCAACAGCCTTTCCCGCTCGGAGGAGTGTTTGATTTCTTCGGACGACCATTCCTTTAACGACGTCACCGAATCCACCATCGTTTCAATGCTTGATTTTGTGGAGTATATACCCGATTATTCAATTACGGTCACCAACGACCTTGACAAAAGGGGAGTGTATTCAAAGGAGCACGATCACTTCGTTGCAGGCAAATTTTCACCTGCTTTATTTGAGGCTAAGCCCACTTTTTCAGGCGTTTGTACGGTTTATCCCGACGTTGAGGTTTCCGTTTACAATAACTCGATTTCTTCAATAAGGCTTCAATCCTTCAACCGAAACACCCTTGAAAGGTTGGCTGTCGACGTTGTTGAGGCTTGGGCAAGCTACAAGGACGATTCTATGGGTATCTTCGGCATGGGGGCCGACGGCAACTCACGCAATAAGGTTACCCTTTGCGCAAGATATGGCGCAGATAACAGATATTGTATCGATCTTATCCTTACTTGCGACAAGGCTTCATACGCTTATTCAGAGGGTGATTTCACGGTTTTTGATTCCTTTGCGGATTTTGGTAGTCTTTTTGGCAGATTTGTCGTTGACGGCTCGTTTAAAAAGGTTCTCGAAATGATTTTCGCCGTTTTGACTAAAAAAATCCCCATGGACGATAGCTTGTTTACTGAGGGTAACGTTCTTTTCGGATACAAGGCAACGATTGAAGCTATTATTCATGATAACGGATATTTCAGAGACGCGCAACGTGCAGAGCCTTCAGTTAAAAAAGCATTGTGTGACGGATTTACCGACGCGCTTTTAAAAATGGCGGCCTTTTTCCCGGGTGACGACGGAAACAGGGCGTTTAAAAAGTTTTTAGCGGAAGTAAACGTCAGATAGATAAATTAATAAGCAAAATCTTTAATTCTTAACTGTAAAGATTTTTTAAAGGCGTAATATTTTTACGCCTTATTTTGTTGCCAATTTGCGCGTTGTGATGTATAATTAATTAAAAATTAATTAGAATGGAGGCATATATGGATAAAATCAGCCTACTAAAGACGAGAAAGGAGAAGCAATCTGCTGCGTGCAGGCAGATAATGGACAAAATCAACGCCATTATTGACGCTCAAAGCTTTGTGGAACTTGACGGTTTTAGTTATTCACACAATGATTTTTACGGTGAAGACGTCTTAGGTGAAGGCGTTGTTACCGGTTATGCTACGGTTAACTGCGTTCCGTGCTATATGGTAGGGATCAACCCTGAGGTATTATGCGGCGGATTAAGTAAGGCAGGTTGCGATAAAATAGTTAAATGCCTTGATAAGGCGCTGGTTGCGGGGGCCCCGGTAGTTTACCTTGTTTCTTCCGAGGGTATTCTTGCAGGCGAGGGCGTTGACGTCCTTGAGGGGGTCGCCGGGGTTTTGGCAAAGATGAACGAGCTTTCCGATAACGTTCCTCAGTTTGCCGTTGCATCCGGTAAGGTTTTAGGTATGGCCGCAATGATTTTTGCTCAGGCGGATTATACCTACTATCTCAACGGCGCCTGCGTCGCGTATGCAAGTCCGTTGGTTATTGCGGCAAAAAGCAATCAATCGTTAAATGAAGAAAAGATCGGCGGCGCTGCCAACGGCAACGGTCTTTGCTCCTTTGTCGTAGAAGATATGTCCGAGGTTAAGGACAGCATCGTGAAAATTCTGGACGTTCTGCCCGATTACAACGGCATCTCTATTGACTTTACGGATGATCCTAACCGCTGCTGCGAGGTGTTAAATCTTAACGTACCTACCGGCGAGTGCCTCTTGAATTGCGTTTTCGATAATTCCTCGGCAATCGTTTTAAACGGCAACGTAGAAAGTGAAGTTATCACCGCCATCGGCAGAATAGGTGGGTATTCGGCGGCTGCAGTTATTTTTGACGGTGAAAACGGTGTCGAGCTTACTAAGGGCAACGTCGAAAAGGTCAAAGACTTTATGTACTATGCCGCCGCAAACAATCTTCCTATTATTACCTTTGTCAACACCCTTGGTGTTAAGGCTGACGAGGCGACAAACTCCTCAACGGTTTTAAAAAGCGTTTCAAACCTTATTTGCGCACTCAATTACGCAACTTCCGTTCCAAGGATAAACGTTATTTACGGTAAGGCGATCGGCCTTGGCTACACCTTGTTTGGTTCAAAGGCCTACGGCGCGGATTACGCTTTGGCCTTTTGTAACGCTCAAATTTCCTCAGTTTCATCTGCCGTTGGGGCCGAAATGGAATTTGTTTTGGCGGGCGGTGACAAGGCTACCTTAAAGGCAAAGTTTGAAGACGTTGACATGGACGCAATGAAAGGTGCAAAATGCGGTTATTTAGATAACGTTATAGAGCCGCAGTTCGTCCGTCAATATATTATTTCTGCATTACAAATGCTCATTGGTTGAGGTAGTATATGAATGCTTTATTATCTCAGAAGTTAGTAGACGGCGCATTTGTTTTTGTGCTCGGTATTTTAGTGATTTTTTTCGGCATTGCGGTCATAGTCGTATGTATCAGCATTATCGGTAAAATTATGTCGATCAAAAACAAGCAAAAATCCGCGCCTGAAGTAGCCCCTCAAGAGGCATTACCCGTTATTGATTTTCCCAACGACAGCGTCGCAATCGCTGACGAGGATGAGGAAAAGCGTATTGCTGCAGTAATAAGTGCATGCATTGCGGCTTACTACATGCAGGAAGGCAAGGCTTGTGAATTCATAATAAGAAAAATCAGAAGAATTTAGGAGGAAAAATATATATGCGTAATTTTGTAGTAACTATAGATGGTAAACAGTATCAGGTAGCCGTTGAAGAGGTCTCCTCCGGCGCCACCGCCATGGCTCAATCCGTTCAGCCTGTTGCAGCCGCTCCCAAGGCTGCCTCCGTGACGGCTCCACAGCCCGCGCCCGCACCGGCAGCACAGCCTGCGCCGGCCGCAGCTCCCCAGGGCGGTACGCAATATAAGGCACCAATGCCCGGCATGGTTAAAAAGCTTGCCGTTGCCAACGGCAGCCGCGTTAAAAAGGGTGACGTTATCATCGTTTTAGAAGCTATGAAGATGGATAACGATCTTAACGCTCCTTGTGACGGTACCGTTACGTTTATGGTATCCGAGGGTGCCAACGTAGACTCCGGCGCTGTTCTGGCTGTTATTGCTTAAGCGTTTATACAGGAGACTCGCTTATGGGTATTACAACCATACTCGCAAGTGAATTCTGGGCCGAAATAGGTGATTCGTTAATCAATTTATGGCAATCCACCGGTATTTTCCAAGGTACCGATTGGCGTAATTACGTAATGATCGCTATCTCTTTGGTCTTATTCTATCTTGCAATTGTAAAGAAATTTGAGCCTTTGCTCCTTCTTCCGATCGCTTTCGGTATGTTTATTGTGAACATCCCCGGTGCGTACAGGATTTTGTTTGGAGATAAGGGCTACATCATAACAGACACGCTTACCAACAATGAATTTGCCCGCGGCACGGCAGAGGAGCTCGCTAATCTTTTCGGGGTTGAGTTTTCCGCCCTTGAATCCCAGTTTTTAAGCGGATTTTCTCCCGTTATAAACGGCGTTCAGTACGTGTTTGCGCCACAGCAACTTTCGCTTTCATCTGAAACCGTCATTGAAAACTTCGGGCTTTTCTACTACATCTATAAGGGTGTTGACTGGGTAATTTTCCCGCCGATTATTTTCCTTGGTATCGGGTGTATGACCGATTTCGGTCCGCTTATTGCCAATCCTAAAAGCATGCTTATCGGTGCGGCTGCCCAGCTCGGTATTTTCGTTACGTTCTTTGGTGCATTAGTTTTGCTTGGCTTTTCTCCGAAGGAAGCCGGTGCCATCGCTATTATAGGCGGGGCCGACGGACCAACGGCAATTTACGTAACCAAAAAGCTTGCCGAGCATTTATTGCCGGCAATCGCCATAGCGGCTTATTCATATATGGCCCTTATTCCCGTTATTCAAAAGCCGATTATGCGACTTTTGACCACCGATAAGGAGCGTCGTATCAAAATGCAGCAGCTTCGTACGGTTTCAAAGGTTGAAAAGGTCATTTTCCCAATTGCCGTTTCACTTGTCGTAGGATTACTTCTTCCTGACGCTATGCCGCTTTTAGGCATGCTTATGCTTGGCAACCTTTTAAAGGAATCCGGTGTTACTGCAAGACTTTCCAACACCGCATCAAACGGTCTTATGAATACCGTAACGATCTTCTTGGGTGTTATGGTTGGATCAAAAGCCATTGGTGCAACGTTCCTCGATTGGTCAACGATTAAGATCATCTGCTTAGGTCTTGTGGCCTTCTGTCTTGGTACGGTAGGTGGCTTGCTTTGTGCAAAGATTATGAACAAGCTCTCCGGCGGTAAGATCAATCCTTTGATTGGTTCAGCAGGTGTTTCTGCCGTTCCTATGGCCGCCAGGATCTCTCAGGACGTCGGCAGGGAATACGACCCCGACAATCATTTGCTGATGCATGCAATGGGTCCAAATGTGGCAGGCGTAATCGGCTCCGCAATCGCTGCAGGTGTTTTGCTTGCAATTTGTCCACTACTTTAATTACGTGAGGTAAGACAATGTCTAAAAAAGTATATATAACTGAAACAATTTTACGTGACGCCCATCAATCACAGGCGGCTACGAGGATGACGCTAGATCAGATGCTTCCTATGCTTGACCAGCTTGACGAGGTAGGGTATTATTCCCTTGAAGCCTGGGGTGGCGCAACATTTGATTCCTGCTTGCGTTTTTTAAACGAAGATCCTTGGGAAAGGTTAAGAATACTTAAGTCACATCTTAAAAAGACGCCAATCCAAATGCTTTTAAGAGGGCAAAACCTTTTAGGTTATAAGCATTATGCCGATGACGTAGTTGATGAGTTCGTCCGTCTTTCCATTAAAAACGGCGTTTCGATCGTAAGGGTCTTTGATGCGCTTAACGATGTAAGAAACCTTGAAACTGCAATGAAGGCAATCAAAAAGTACGGTGGCGTTTGTGAGGCGGCTATTTGCTACACGACCAGTCCCGTTCATACCAACGAATATTTTGTTAAGCTTGCCAAGACCCTTGAAGATATGGGTGCCGATAATATTTGTATTAAAGATATGGCAAACCTTCTTCTTCCTTATACGGTTTACAATCTTATCAAGGAAATGAAAAAGGTTTTGAAGCCTGAAACAAAAATTCACCTCCACACTCACAATACGTCGGGTACAGGCGATATGATCAACCTTAAAGCCATTGAGGCAGGCTGTGACATCGTTGACTGTGCTTTATCCGCCCTTGGCAACGGGACCTCTCAGCCGGCAACGGAGCCTTTGGTCGCTACTTTAGCGGGCACTGAATATGAAACCGGTATCGATCTTGATAAATTATTACCGATAACCGAGCATTTCCGCGGCGTTGCTGAAGAGCTTAAAAAAGCAGGTGTGCTTTCCGACAAGGTTTTGAAGGTAGATATCAACACCTTGATTTACCAGGTTCCTGGAGGTATGCTTTCTAACCTTATAAACCAGCTTAAGCAGCAAAATAAGAGCGAAAAGCTTATGGAGGTTTTAGCTGAGGTTCCCAACGTAAGAAAAGACTGCGGCTATCCGCCGTTAGTTACTCCAAGCAGTCAAATTGTTGGCACACAGGCCGTTTTAAATGTCCTTATGGGCGAAAGATATAAAATGGTGACCAAAGAGTTCAAGGGATTATTAAAAGGCGAATACGGCCAATTGCCGGCTCCTGTCAACAAAGAGGTCTTCGATAAAGTCGTTGCTGGCGAAAAGGTTATTGATTATCGTCCTGCTGATGATATCGCTCCAGAGCTTGAAAAGTACAGAAGTGAATGTCAGCAATACGTTAAACAAGAGGAAGACGTTCTTTCCTACGCCGTTTTCAATCAGGTTGCCGTTAATTATTTCAAGTACAGAATGGCTAAAGAAGACGGTGTTGACAAGGATTTGGCATCCAAGCCAAACGGCGTTTATCCGGCATAATTTAGATATCTTTAAGTCTGGCGTGAGAGCTTATTCTTTCGCCGGACTTAAACTTGTCATTTAACTATGACGAATACTTTTCCAAGTTGATTTGGAGGGCTTATGAAAACAATAGTCGTCGGCGGTGGGGCGGCGGGAATGATTGCCGCATATTATGCCGCCATAACGGGATCGGAAACTGTTCTAATTGAAAAAAACGAAAAGCTTGGAAAAAAGATATACATCACAGGCAAAGGCAGATGCAACATAACCAATAATTGCTCCCCGCAAGAATTCTTATCCAACGTTGTTTCTAATTCAAAGTTTTTATATGGCGCAATAAACGTTTTTTCTAATCACGATTTGATAGAATTATTTGAAAAAAACGGTTTAGAAATTAAAATTGAAAGGGGCAATAGGGTTTTTCCACAAAGCGATAAGGCAAGTGACGTTACAAAAGTGTTAGAAAAGATGCTCAAAAAAGTTGGCGTTGATATCAGGCTTGGTGTTGAAGTAACCGACATTATTGTTGAACAAGATTTAGTTAAAGGTGTAAATACTACTAACGGTGAAATTTTATGTGATTCAATCGTTGTTTGTTCGGGTGGTGTTTCTTATCCTTTAACGGGTAGCACGGGTGATGGGTTTAAGTTTGCAAAAAAGGTTGGGCACTCTATCGTTGATTTAAGACCATCGCTTGTTGGTGTAGAGTTAAAAGGTACTGATTTTTTGCAAATGCAAGGTGTTTCGCTTAAAAACGTTGGCTTTAAGGCCGTTATGGGTGAAAAGACCATTTATTCGGACTTTGGCGAGATGTTGTTTACGCACTTTGGCGTTTCAGGTCCTATTGTTTTGTCGTGTTCGGCGCATATAAACAGAAAAGATTTATCTAACGTTAAATTTATAGTCGACCTTAAACCTGCATTAGATGATCAAACATTAACGGCAAGATTGATTAGAGAATTTAAGGAAAATAACGTTAAAAACTTGTTTTCCGTTATGCGTTCTATGTTGCCAAAGTCTGTAATAGACGTTGTTTTAAGACAAGCAGGGGTAAGTGGACAAAAAAATTGTAGCGAAATTACCGTTAATGAAAGAGAAAGAATTGTCAGTGCGCTTAAAGGTTTAAGTTTTGACGTTAAAAAACTTCGTCCTATTGATGAGGCAATCGTAACGGCAGGCGGAATTAACGTTAAGGAAATTAATCCTAAAACAATGGAAAGTAAACTCATTAAGGGGTTGTTCTTTGCAGGCGAAGTCGTTGATTTAGATGCCTATACAGGTGGTTATAATCTTCAAATTGCTTGGTCAACAGGCTTTGTTGCAGGTGAAAATTGTTAAATTTGCAACAAATACTGCTATTTTTTAGTGTAAAATTAAATAATATATGATATAATAGACAAAT
>JAFWAM010000173.1 GCA_017507595.1 Clostridia bacterium | reverse complement strand
ACTGGCAGCCTGCTCACAAAAATCAAACTATTCCTATTGGGAAGTTACCCGTTATGAAGACCCCGAAACCAAAGACCCCCTCACTTATTACGTAGTGCTTTCCATCGTAAGGGAAAACCCCATTGAGGAGATCTGGATAAACATCTCCGACCTTAAGGTTGAAAAGACCGAGATCGCTTTCTTCTACGGCACGATCAGCACCTCAAGCGGCAAGACGACCGTTACCAAGGACTTTTTAAAGGACTCTGACGGATGGGTCAAGCTTACCGACGACAAGACCCACTCAGTAAGCTCCATTAAGCTTACCTTCGTTGACACCATGCAGGTTAACGAAGTTTTCGTAATCGACTCCAAGGACAACAAGACAGAGCTTTCTTTAAAGACCTACGGCGAAAAGGCAAGTGCAACGTCAACCTCAAGAAACGAGTACACCGCTGAAGACCTCAAGGCTTTAGAGGCTGAGCATACTGCCCTTTGCATCGTTGACGAGCAGGACGGCTTCAACCTTAGAGAGGTAGAAGCTTTATACGACGCCGCTGACAAAAAGCACAATCCACAACTTGTCCCCGGCGAAAGCAAATAATAAAATTCATATTCACCCCTGAGGGATCTTCCCTTGGGGGTATTTTTTTGCCCTTATGATAATATACATAATCCGTAATTGTTCTTTACGGTGAAATATGAGTCCTCACACCCAGTCGGAAAACCAACTTATAAAAAGCCTTTCCACCCACAGAGAAAGGGGCTTAAGCCCAGCTTCAATGCAAAGATCGATCGAGCGTTGGGGCAAAAATACCGTGGCGGAAAAAAAGTCAAAAACCCTGCTTAACCGTGTTATAGGGGCACTTTTTGAGCCAATGATGGTTATTATGCTGGTGGCTTTTGCCATTACCCTTGGCGTAAATATCGGCTAGGTCCTTGGCGGCAGGCCGGGGGATTTTTACGAGTGCCTTGGTATAGCCGTGGCGATAGTGGTATCGGTCAGTCTTACCGTCGTTATGGAGGGTAAAAGCGAAAAGGCTTTCAAGGCCCTTGCAAAGCTTTCCTCTCAAAAGAGGATCAAGGTGGTCCGTGACGGCGAAATAAAGTTAGTATTATCCGAGGAGCTTTTGGTTGGTGATCTTGTCATTATCGGTCAGGGTGACAAGATACCCGCCGACGGCAGGATAATAAGATCTGCCGATTTAACGTGTGACGAATCCACCCTGACCGGCGAAAGCAAAAGCGTGCAAAAGGACGGCAATATTATTTTAAGTGAGGACACGCCTCTTGCCGACAGAAAAAACATGGTCTACAGCGGCACCTTTGTTACCGCGGGCACGGGTGCTTACGTGGTAACGGCCGTCGGTGAGGAGGCTGAAATTGGCAAGATCGCCCGCGACGTGGTAAGGGAAAGGTCTGTCTCCGCCCCATTGGAGGAAAAGCTTTCACGCCTCGGCAAAATGGTTTCAATTTTCGGCGCCTGCGCATCGGGGATAGTGTTTATCCTGTCATTTTTGCGACTGGTGCTTCTTAACGATCTTTCCTTTGACACCGTGCAGGAAATTTTCATCGAGTCCATCGTTTTGATCGTTGCCGCCGTGCCGGAGGGGCTTCCTACCACCGTT
>JAFWAM010000172.1 GCA_017507595.1 Clostridia bacterium | reverse complement strand
CTTTTAACCGACCTATAGACGGGCTTTTAACAAAAACCCTTTTTAGCGGGAAAGTGGCTTTTTAATTGTTTGGGGTCTTTTCAAACCACTTTAAGGCAAACTCCTTAACGGCAGGGACGATCTCCTTGATCTCAAAGCCGGTGGTGTTTACCGAAAGGTTGTATGCCTTGCTTTCGCCCCACTCGGATGAGGCAAGCTGCTCGTGTAGGTGTCTTCGTCCGCTGTCGATACGGTTAAACTGCTTTATCATTTCCCTGTCCGACAAATGGGCATCTGCCTGGTTCTTTTCGCGGCAACGCTTAAGCTTGTATTGAACGTCTGCGCAAACAAAAATTTTAAGGGGGTTAAGATCCTTCAGGATAACGTCTGCGCCGTAGCCGACGAAAACGCTGTCGCCCTTTTCGGCAAGGCGCTTTATTACGTTGTGCTGGGCAACGAGGACGTCAATTGCCGTCTGATTGACCTGAGGGGTAAAGGTCCTGCCGAAATGGACGTTGAAGCCAGACAGTCCCCTTTCGGTAACCGACGTGATGTATTCCTCACTGAAGCTTGTTTCCTTGGCGATCTCACGGATGATCTCCGTATCGTAATAGTTAAAGCCCAAGGCGTCGGCAAGGCGCTTACCAAGCTCTCTTCCGCCGCTGCCAAACTCACGGCTGATGGTTATTATCTTCATAATATCTCCTTAAAAGGGATGATTTTTATTGTTAAATGTTGTGTTTACGGGCTTATAGGCCCACTTTTTATCGTTTTGGCAAAATTATTTGATGGGCTCAAAATCAGATGCGGGGTGCTTGCAAAGGGGGCAGATAAAGTCATCGGGTAAGGTTTCACCCTCGTAAACGTATCCACAGATCTTGCAAACGTAGCCCTTTACGCCGTCGGTTTTGGGACGGGGCTTGACGTTTTCCTGATAGTAAGAATAAGTCATGGTGGGCTTGTCTGAAATCACCCTTGCTTCCGTCACGGCGCAGATAAACATGCCGTGGGTACCAAGGTCAACGTAGTCCTCAACCTTAAGCGACATAAAGGAATTTATATATTTGGGGAGGAAAACAAGACCGTTGTCTGCCCTTAGCGGGGTGCAGGAAGCAAACTTGTTAACGTTTCTTCCGCTGACAAAGCCGAAGCTTTCAAAGACCTTGAAGGGTGCGTCGGTGGTGAGGACGTTAACGTTCATCAGTCCCGTTTTTTTGATAACGTGGTGAGAATAATTGGACTTGTTGATGGTAACAGCCACCTTGTTTGGCTCGCTTGTGACCTGTGAAACGGTGTTGACGATAAGGCCGTTGTCCCTGTCGCCGTCCCTTGAGGTCACCACGTATAAGCCGTAGCCGATATTATACAGCGCCGAGAAATCCTTTTTGTCGGCGGTCTCGCCGTTTTTTGCGACGTATTCGCGGCAAAGCTCTGTGGCAAGGTCTTCTATCTGCTTGGTTGAAGCCTCGTTCAAGGCAGATTTTATTGTAACGACGGGCTCGGCAAAGGTAAGGTTCTTGCTCTTTTCAAGCATGCCCTTGATAACCCTTGCAGCCATTGGCGCCCAAGTTCCGTTTTCAACGATGGCAACGGTGCGGTTCTGATAATTGCGCTCTGTCAGATGGTCGATAAAGGTGCGCATAAAGGGGAAAATATCGGCGTTGTAGGTCGTTGTGGCCAAAACCAGGGTGCCGTAGCGGAACGCGTCCTCAACGGCCTCTGCCATGTCCTCGCGGGCAAGGTCGCAGGTAACAACCTTGGGTGCACCGCCGTCCTTAAGCTTTTGGGCAAGAAGGTTTACCGCCTTTTTGGTATTACCGTAAACCGAGGTGTAAGCGATCATTATCCCCTCGCTTTCAACGGCGTAGGACGACCAGGTGTTATAAAGGTCCAGATAGTAGCCTAAATTTTCGGTTAAAACAGGGCCGTGTAAGGGGCAAATGGTCCTTATGTCAAGGCCTGCCGCCTTTTTTAAAAGGGCCTGGACCTGTGCGCCGTACTTGCCGACGATACCGATATAGTAACGCCTTGCCTCGCAAGCCCAGTCTTCTTCAACGTCTAAAGCGCCAAACTTGCCGAAGCCGTCGGCTGAAAATAATATTTTATCAACGTCGTCGTAAGTTACCATTACCTCCGGCCAGTGAACCATCGGTGCGGTCACAAAGGTCAGGGTATGCTTACCAAGGCAAAGGGTGTCGCCCTCGCCCACCACAAGACGTCTGTCAGAAAAGTCTGTGCCAAAAAACTGACCCATCATGACGAAGGCCTTTTGGGTTGCAACTACGGTTGCCCCCGGGTAAGCATTGGCAAAATTAAGAATGTTTGCCGAGTGGTCTGGCTCCATATGGGACACGATAAGATAGTCAGGAGTCCTTCCCTCAAGGGCGCAGGTAAGGTTGTCCATCCACTGATGGAAGAATTTTGCGTCAACCGTATCAAATACGGCAACCTTGTCGTCAAGCATAACGTAGGAATTGTACGCCATTCCGTTGGGGACCACGTACTGACCCTCGAAAAGGTCAATCTCGTGATCGTTTACGCCTATATATTTTACGTCCTTAGAAAAATCCATTTTTTTCTCCTTTATTAAGCCGAGCCGCGGCAAAACCCCCGCTTTTTTGGGACAGAAGCCCTTGAAAGGCCCGTGCTTTACTATAATTATTAACCTTTTTTAATGATTATATCATTAACCTTGAAATTTTTCAACCCTTTATCCCATTTTTGAAAAACTTTATCGCGAAAACCTTTATCCGTAAAAGGTGTCCTCGGATAAAAACAAAAAGGGGGATCAATAATGCGATCCCACCGATAAAAAACTATTCAACGTTAAGATTTTCAAACAGGAACATTTGGTCGTCAAGGAACTCCCTCACGGTCATACCAAAGCCGTTTGCCACCATCATAACCGTGGAAAGGGTAACGGTTTTGCTTTTACCGCTCATTATCCACTGCATGTGGCCGTGCTGTATGCCCGAAAGCTGCTCCAGTCGATACTGGGTCATCTTCCTTTCGGCAAGCAGCTGAGAT
>JAFWAM010000014.1 GCA_017507595.1 Clostridia bacterium | reverse complement strand
GGTAACGAACGTTGCAATAATAAGTATGTAGGCAGGGATCCTTACCTTAGAGGGAATAACGTTCCTCAAAAGGGAAATGATCATATTTGAGCACATTAATACGAAGGTAACCGCAAGGCCCATTCCCACGCCGTTGGATGCGGCGGTGGTAAGCGCAAGGGTCGGACAGGTGCCAAGCACCAGCTTAAACGTAGGATTTTGTCTGATAAGACCGTCAAGAGCAATATCTTTAGCCTTCATTTACCTCACCCCCATTTACATAAACGTTATAGTAGTAGTACGCCGCCCTCTTGAATGCGTTGTCAACTGACGTTGCCGTCTTGGTTGCACCGCAGGTGGGTACCTTGTAGCCGTCATCAAAAACGGTTGCGCTGTCAATAATCACGTAGTAGTCTTCAAAAAGCTTAAGGTCGCCTTTCTTGTTGGCGATGGCGTACTCAAAGGTCTTGCCTGCGGTGGCGCCGTCTTTAGCGATCTTTGCAAGGATAAGCTTGTTGTCGCTTTGGGTAAAGAACATTGCGTACTGGCACTCACCAAGGTCCCCTGACGCCCTGGTCTTAATGAGAAGACCGACGTAGGTTTGGTCGTCCAAGGTAAGCTTTGCAACGAGAGAAACCTGAGCCTGATCCTGTCCGCCGCCCGCAAAGTCAACGTTGGTTTCCTCAAGGGCCCACTCAACGGCCGTGCCGTTTGTTGCGTTGTAATCGTCAAGGTCAACCACGTCAAACTGCTTTGCGATGTCGTCGGCACTTGGTGCGACGTAAAGAAGCGGATTTAATACGGCCAAAAGCACGCCGCAAACAACCGCGATAACAACGAGAACGGTTACACACCTTAAGGTGCTTTCTTTCTTAGCCATTTGCGCCCTCCTTTTTGCCTTCCTTCTTGGGCTTTACGTAGCCAAAGGGCTTGGGTACGATAAACCTATCGATCAAAGGAACGAAGCAATTCATAAGTATAATGCAGTATGAAACCACCTCACTGCCCTTGAGATGACGCAAGACGGCAGTTAAAAGACCGAGTGCAACGAAGTATATAATATTGCCGAGGGTTGTGTTGGGGGTGGTTACGTAATCGGTCGCCATGAAAATCGCGCCGAAGATAAGGCCGCCTGAAAGAATTGACGGTAAAAATACGCTGAAGTCAAGATTTAACAAAACGGTCATAAGACCGGTTGTTACCACGTAGATAATCGGGTACTTCCAATCGATGACCCCTCTTATAACCAGATAGATGCCGCCGACGATAAGGGCAACCTTGCAGGTTTCGCCGAAAGCGCCGCTGGCAACGCCCGTGCCAAGGAAAAGGTCAAGGTTTGACATTGCGGCTGAACCGCCGATTACCGAGCCTAAAACCGTTGCGCCCGACTCTACCGAGGAGGGATTGATCGGGGCGACGTTGGGATCTGCCCAGGTGGTCATTGCCGAAGCAAAGCTTATAAGAAGGAATACTCTTGCGGCAATGGCCGGGTTGAAAAAGTTTTTGCCCGTACCACCGAAAAGCATTTTTACCACGACGATTGCAAACACACCGCCGATAAGGGGCACGTACCATTGAACGTCCGGACTTAAGTTCATACCGAGGATAAGACCGGTGACCAGCGAGGTAAAGTCAAAGGATCTTAAAATATCCTTGAAGTCCTCTTTGTTGATAAGTCTGTAACGAACCTCCGACCCGATAGAGGCAACCACCGCAATGGCCGTTACCAAAAGGGCCTTAAGGCCAAAATACACAATACCCATTACAAGGGCGGGCAAAAGAGCGATTGCCACGTCTATCATTATCCTTTTGGTGGATGATGAAGCCCTTACGTGGGGGGTATTGGAAATCATTAATTTTTCCATAAAGCTTAACTCCTTAACTCTCTCAGTTTGCGTTTTGCCAGCTGAATGCTGCCCACAAGATCCCTCTTGGCGGGGCAAACGTAAGCGCACGTGCCGCATTCAAAGCAGTTGGAAACGCCGTAGTAGTCTGCCTTTTCATAATCCCCCGTGTGGGTGAAAAGATCCATATACATTGGCATAAGGTGCATTGGGCAGGCCTTTGCGCATCTGCCGCAGTTGATGCAGGCGGAGGGGTTTTCTATACGGGCCTTTTTGCCCTCTAAAACGAGAAGCCCCGAATCGGTTTTGCGGGTGTAGCCAACGGGGGCCGATAAAACCTTACCCATCATTGGGCCGCCGGCAACTATCTTGCAGGCGTCGTCGTTAAGCCCGCCGCAGAAGTCAATTATCTCCTGATAGGGGGTGCCGTTTCTGACGATAACGTTCTTAGGCTCCTTAATGCCGCCGCCGGTTACCGTCATTACCCTTTGATAAAGGGCACGGTTGTGGGCGACTGCCTCGTAGGTCTGAAGGGCCGTCTGAACGTTAAACACGCATACCCCCTGAGAGGCCGGAAGCTTGCCCGGGGCAACGCTTCGCTTGGTGCAGGCGTAAATGAGCTGCTTTTCACTGCCTTGAGGGTACTTTTTCTTTAAGGGAACGACCGTTACGTTTTCAAAGGCACCAAGCCTTTCAATGGCGTCGGGCTTGTTTTCCTCAATACCGATGATCACCCTTGCACCCTTAAGGGCCTTGGAAATATACAAAGCGCCCTTGACAACGTCCTCGGCGCGCTCTATCATGACCCTGTGATCGCAGGTAAGATAAGGCTCGCACTCGGCACCGTTGATAAGAACGGTATCAATAGGCTCAGTCGTGGCGATCTTAACGTAGGTGGGGAATCCTGCACCCCCAAGACCGACCATACCCACGGTCCTTATCCTTTCGCTGATGGCGACGCCGTCGTTTTCGTCAACGTCGGGAAGAAAGGCCTCCTCCTCGCTGCCGTCGTTTTCAATGACGACGTACTCGCTTGCGCCGGCAAAGGTCTTGATGGTTTTGATCTCCTTGACCGTACCTGCTACGCTTGAATAGATGTTTGCGCTGATGAAGCCGCTTTCCTCGCCCACAAGCTGACCCTTAAGCACCCTGTCGCCTACGCTTACGCAGGGACGGGCGGGCTTGCCGATGTGCTGCGCCATGGATATGTAAACTATCTTTGGTGCGGGCATTGCCTCAATGGCCTTTGATGACGATAAAGCCTTCATGTCGGGGACGTGAACGCCCCTTAAAAAGGTGCTCTTCTTTGTAATAGCCACTTTATTCCTCCATAGATTATTATCTTTTATTATCTCTAATATTTAAGCCCATCGTTCACTTGGGCAAATTAAGCTTTTTTATTTTCCTTTAAGATAAATTTCCTGCCGTAAACCAAAAGGTAATGGGTCGCAAGCCCCGTTACGCAGCCGGCAATAAGCCCCAAAAACGTGAGATAAGGGGCGTATAGCATGACTTTTGCGGTTTTCGTCACAAGACTGAAAACCAAAAGCTGCACCAGATTGTGGACGGTCGCCGACACGACGCCCACGCTGAAAAGGCTTATCCTTTTGCTTAAAGCCCTCACAAGAAGATAGGAAACGGAAATCGCCGCAACCCCTGCGGGAAGGCTGTAAAGGGCAGCAGAAAGGTTGCCTATAAAGATTGCCGACAGCAGGCTTTTAACTGCCACGGCAAGAAAGGCCTCACCGTAGGAAAAGCACAGCAATATCATCATGATAAAGATATTACCAAGGCCAAGCCTTGCGCCGGGAACCACCATGGGCGGGAAAAGCCCTTCGACCAAAAACATAATGAGTGAAAGCCCCGTCAAAAGCCCCACCCTTGCAATGCGGCGGCCCATTATCCGACCACCGGTGGCGGAATTTCGCCCAAGGCCTTGACGGTAAGCCCGTGGGGCGAGCAGATAATTACGCCCATTTTAAAGTCCATCATGGTACATTCCCTTGAGGTGCCGCAGTCGGTATCGGTCACAGAAAGGGTGCCACCATCCCAATCGACGGTTATCAGGTTGTAGCCCTTTTCAGAGGTGATCTTAACCGTGTCGCCGTTAATAACCTCAACGGCCACGCTATCCATTACGGTAAAGGTCTTACGGTCAAAGTCGCCGGTAAGGACCAGGCTGTCGCCAAGGTAGGCCTCAAAGCCGCGGATTTTGTTAGAAGCACCGCCTCCCACCGCAAAAAAGGAGCAAAGGGCAACCAAAAACACGATAAGGGCGACGATAAGGTCGCCTATCTTAAAGGGGCGATTTATTAAATTTTCTATGCGATCGCCCATTAACAGACCCCGTTAATCGGCCCATAGGCCGTTTATTTTAAAAAAGTGATATCTTCTTCAACGTTTGATAGGACGCTTCCGTCGGAAAGTATCAGGATATAGCTTACCTCGGGACAGTCCTTTAAAAGGGCCTGTGCCCTTTGGCTGCCCATAACGACCAGGGCCGTTGAAAGGCCGTCGCTTAAAAGGCCGTCGTCACAAATAATGGTGCAGGAGGCAACGTCGCTTTGGGTGGGCGCGCCCGTCTGGCCGTCAATGATGTGACAGTACCTTGTGCCGTCAAGGTCGTAAAAATTTTCGTAAGTGCCGCTGGTGGACACGAATTTATCCTTTACCTTGACTGAAAGTATCCCTTCTCTTTTAGCGGAAAACGGATCGACAACGGTAAGATCCCAATCGCCGCCGTTGACGTTGCCAAGATACAGGCTTGACCCACCTGCCGTCACGTAATATCCGTCAATGGAAAAGCCCTCCATGGCGTCCTTAACAAGATCGGTAAAATACCCTTTTAAAAGAGCTGAAAAATCAAGGGCCTGGTAATAATCCTCGCCGTCGACGGTAACGCACCAATCGTCAGCCGTCAGACTGTATCCGGCGCCGTCCGTCTTAAGGCTTATCCTTGAAAAGTCAGCTAAACGCCTGAAGCCGTCCACGTACCTTTGATCGGGAAGGCTAAAGCCACCGTCGGCAAGTCTTTCCCTGTCGAAGGGGGCCTTGGGGGTGTAGCCGACGTCCTGATATCGCGCTGAAAAGCCCCACAGGTCCACCAAGGGCTTAAGGGCGGGGTTAAGGGCGCCGTCGGTAAGCTGATAAAGATCCTTCGCCCGGTCAAAAACGTATTTGATATCCCCGTCGACAGCAACGCTTTTTTTACCGCTTTGGCCATTGAAGGCATAAACGGGGCTGTCCCCCTCTACCGAAAAGGCATTATTGATACGGTCGGCAAGATCTTTTACCGTTTTATTTATATCCTTTTTTGTGTCTGCGGCAACAGCCATTTCGTTAACCAGGTAAAGGTTGACGCTTGCCCCGAGAAGGTTAACGGACAAATGATCACTTTTATCGCCGCAGCCGACCGTAAGCATAGCGGCAAAAAGGATGACCGCCGATAAAAAAATAGCGGACAATGATTTGTATATATTATATTTTTTATTATATTTTATACTACACACGTTTAAGTATACTCCAAATAACGCCACCTGTCAATATTAAAAGCAAAATTAACCCTATCTGAAATGTAAAATTTTACTTTCAATTGATGACCGATTTTTCCTTTAAGAGAAAAAAAGCCTACTTCAAGACCTGCTTTAATTTGAAAAATGACACAAAAAAATGGCCTATAATCGACTTATAGGCCAATTTTTATCTTTTTAAATCAATTATTTGCTAAGCATGCCGAGAAGTGCCAAACCGCCGTTAACGACGAAGATAACGCCAACAACGATAAAGATCCAGTCAGCGAGAACCCATTTAGCAACGACAAGCATGATACCAACAACTAAAGTGATGATGGGGGCGATAAGGGTCTTGATGTCAACCTTACCCTTTAAAGCCTCGATGATCTCCTTTACTGCCTTAACGATAATTAAAATACCGAAAACGAGCAATACGATATCAACGATAAGCCAGCCTAAAACGATAACTGCAATACCGAGGACGATGCTGATAAGACCGCCAACAAGGTCTGCCCTTAAAATGGAAAGTGCGCCCTGTACGATGAAGAGAACACCAACCGCCGTCATAAGCCAGTTAAGAAGACCTGCCCTGAAAACGCAGAATAAAATACCGATAACAACATACAAGATAGCGTTTAAAAGGCTGTTGTTCTTTGCGCTTGATTTTTTAGCCATGAAAATTTCCTCCTTTTTTATTTAATTATATGTCTAAATTTTATTTTTGTCAATTATAACGGTAAATAAGTGAAAAATTTATTGTTTTTT
>JAFWAM010000171.1 GCA_017507595.1 Clostridia bacterium | reverse complement strand
GGACATTGCCGGCCTTGTTAAAGGCGCGTCCCGCGGGGAGGGGCTTGGCAATAAGTTTTTATCCCACATCCGCGAGGTTGACGCCATCGTCCACGTGGTAAGGTGCTTTGAGGATGAAAACGTCACCCACGTTGAAGACACGGTCGATCCGTTAAGGGATATTTCCATCATCAATCTTGAGCTTATCTTAAGCGATATGGAGGCCGTTGAAAAACGCCTTGACAAGGCAAAATCCATGTTTAAGACGGGTGACAAAAAATACGTTGCCGAGGCTGAGCTTTTACAAAAAATCTACGACGTACTTGAGGCTGAAAAGCCCGTGAGAAGTCTTGACCTTAACGAGGAAGAAAAGGAATACGTAAAGGGTCTGTTCCTTCTTACCAGCAAGCCTGTGATTTACGCGGCGAATATTTCCGAGGGCGACATCGGCGCCGACGAGGACAGTCTGGAGCTTGTCAAAAAGGTAAAGGACTTTGCAAAATCCGACGGCAGTGAAACCCTTGTTATTTCTGCCAAGACCGAGGAGGAGATCTCTCAGCTTCCCCCAGAGGATCAGGCTGAATTTTTACAGGCCCTTGGCCTTACGGAAAGCGGCCTTAACAAGCTTGTTAAAGCGTCCTACACCCTTTTGGGGCTGATGAGCTTTTTAACCGCAGGTGAGCCTGAAACAAGGGCTTGGACCATAAAGATCGGCACCAAGGCCCCACAGGCAGCGGGCAAGATACACACCGACTTTGAAAGGGGCTTTATCCGTGCGGAGGTCGTTGAATACCAGACCCTTTTAGAGTGTGGTAACCTTGCCGCCGCAAGGGAAAGGGGTAAGGTGCGCTCCGAAGGAAAGGATTACGTCATGCGTGACGGCGACGTGGTTTTGTTCAGATTTAACGTTTAATATTTTTGACGGATGGTATTCATCCGTCTTTTTTTTGCTTATTTTACGGTTTTGGGGTTGAAAAACAAATAAAAATGGCCGATAAACGGCTTATAGGCCCACTTTTGCAAAAAAAAGACTTTATTGGCATGTTTTTTTAACCCCTTTTTACATCAACCAATCGGGCGGATAATTTCTTGTTAACAAGGCCTTTTAATTTTACCAAAAATAATCAAAATCAATCGATAAACGGCTTATAGGCCCACTTTTTGTTAGAAACAACCTGCCTGCGACAGCTAAGCGACGGTAAATTGCAAAATAAAAATGCCCGACGGTTTCCCGTCGGGCAAAATTGCTTTTTTATTGAAATTATTTAATTTCAGAGAAGTACTTAATGGTTCTTACCATCTGGCTGGTGTATGAGTTTTCGTTGTCATACCAGGAAACAACCTGTACCTGATAGGTGTCTTCGTCGATCTTCTGAACCATAGTCTGGGTTGCATCGAATAATGAACCGTAGTTCATACCGATAACGTCAGAGGAAACGATCTGGTCAACGTTGTAACCGAAGGATTCGTTAGCCTGAGCCTTCATAGCTTCGTTGATAGCGTCAACTGTTACGTTCTGACCCTTAACAACAGCAACGAGGATGGTGCTGGAGCCGGTAGCTGTAGGAACGCGCTGAGCGGAACCGATGAGCTTGCCGTTGAGTTCGGGAATAACTAAACCGATAGCCTTTGCAGCGCCGGTGGAGTTGGGAACGATGTTCATAGCGCAAGCGCGGCTTCTTCTTAAGTCACCCTTTCTCTGAGGACCGTCTAAAGGCATCTGGTCGCCGGTGTATGCGTGTACGGTGGTCATGATACCGCTTACGATAGGAGCGTAATCGTTAAGAGCCTTAGCCATAGGTGCCAAGCAGTTGGTGGTGCAGCTTGCTGCGGAAATAATATGATCGTCCTTTGTTAAGTTGGTGTGGTTTACGTTGTAAACGATGGTGGGAAGGTCGTTGCCTGCGGGTGCAGAGATAACAACGTTCTTAGCGCCTGCGTCAATGTGAGCCTGTGCTTTAGCCTTGCTGGTGTAGAAGCCTGTGCATTCTAAAACAACGTCAACTTTAAGCTTTTTCCAGGGAAGATCCTGTGCTTTGGGGCAAGCGTAGATGGTGATCTGTTTGCCGTCAACGATGATTGCGCCGGGCTTAACAACGGTCTTGCCGTCTTCAGCGTATTCAGCGTCAACGTAGTCAACCTGATGATCCCTTGCGTAGTTGCCCTGGGTAGAGTCATACTTAAGGAGATGAGCGAGCATCTTGGGGCTTGTTAAGTCGTTGATAGCAACGATCTGGTAACCCTTAGCGCCAAACATCTGTCTGAAAGCGAGACGGCCGATTCTGCCGAAGCCATTAATTGCAACTTTTACATTTGCCATAATTAAATAAAACT
>JAFWAM010000170.1 GCA_017507595.1 Clostridia bacterium | reverse complement strand
ATGGAAACTGAAGAATAATTTATCTTAAAATTTAAGCGGATGACTTTGGTCATCCGCTTTTTTGTTGCAAATTATGGCAAAATGGGGCGATAAACGGCTTATACGCCCACTTTTTGATTTGTTTAAAGGATCCTTTAAGATAAAAAAAAGGCCCTGCACTTTCCTGTGCAGGGCCGATCGTTTTTCTTTGAAAATTTGCTGAAAAACCGCTGATAAACGGCTTATAGAAGGCTTTTTAGATTTTATCGACAACAAAAATTACGGATTGAGGATAAAATTGATATAGACGGGATTGTGGTCGGAATATTTAAAGCCCGTATCGATAACGTTGGTGTCAACCAAGGTTATATTGTCGGAGATGACGAAGCCGTCAATGGTAATGACAAACTGGTTTTTGTTGTAAGGGCCGTCTGCGTTACGGCAGGACGGTATGGGGTTTTCCTCATTGACGGGTCTTGCAACGGACAGGTTTTTACCCTCCAGAACGCTTTCGTTTAAGGGCTGTGCCCAGGTATAATCCTCGCCGCTGATGCCAAAATATTTGGTACTGTCAATAAGAAGATCTTTGTTAAAGTCGCCGCCGCAAAGGACGTAGTTGCCTTTTAAATATTCTGCCTGCATATCCTCGGCAAGAAGTCTGAACTGCTCGTCAGCGATCTTGCCGTCGGAGGTGTATGCCGATAAGTGAACGGTATAAACGACAAGCTGCTTGCCGTTTGCAACGGGCATGCGGGACACCATATAGCATCTGTCAAGGTCAAAGTGCTTGTAGAAGGATGTTTCCACAGGGAGCTCCACACGCTTTGCGCTGTCGATCTGATGATCGGATAAGGTCATAAGACCCGATTTTGCCGCACCGAGTGGGCCGTTGAAGGGATAGATAAGATATGGGCTGTCGTAGTTCTGGGCAAAGGCCGTGTCAAACCAGGAAAAACTTTGCTCTATCATTTTTTGCTGGTCAATACGATAGCTTCTCGTGGCGGAAAAATCTACCTCCTCTATCATATAAATATCAGCTTTTTGTGACAAAAGTGTGCCTATAGCACCGTTAACGGTGTTTTTTACAGATTCCTTTGAAGCGGCACGACCGTATTTGCCACCGTCCATAAAGAAGCCGAAATCCTCGGTATAAGCGCCGAAGCCAATGTTGTAGGTAACCGCCTTATAGGTCCAGTCCGTGTAAAGTATCTGGGTGCAATTGGACTTTACGGTAAGGTCCATATTGCCGACGCGATGATAGGAAAGTGTGTAATACCCCGCGTATGCCCCGACTGCGGCCAGTATAAGGCCAAGGACCGTCGACGCGATAATAATAGTGATCTTAACTGACTTTTTCATGCCCTTTTTTGCCATATGCTCCCCTTAAAAAGATAGTATTTTTCTTTAATTTTATAAAATTATTATACCACAAACGGGCTAATTGTCAACAAATATGACCGATTAATTTTTATTTGCCCGTTTTTGGCCTTAATTTGCCCTATTTGGCGAGTTTTCGCCCTTTTTGAAGATACACTAAGCTTTTATAAAATTTGGTTTTTAGCCTGGTTTTTTAGGAAGCTTTATCAATGATTTTTCCAGCTTTAATGGGTAATTTTGCATACAAAAAGGACGGGCCTTGACCCGTCCTTATATAGGTATTTAAAACAAAAATGGTAAAACTGATAAAACGAGATACAAAGCCGCAAGGATAATGAGAACGGTAAGCATCGGTACAAACATCGTCTTAACCGTGTCCCAATAGGTTTTAACCTTCGCCTTGAAGGAGGAGCGAGGCTTTGTTTCCTCCCTGCGGTGGGCCCTTGGGTCTGCCTGAGTGCGATCGACGCCCTGGGGAGTTTTGACCCTTGATCCCCTTACGCCCGACATGTCACTTACGGTT
>JAFWAM010000169.1 GCA_017507595.1 Clostridia bacterium | reverse complement strand
TTCAGTTCATCGTCAACTTCTGCCAACACGCCAATGATCGGTCGCATATTTGTCAATCCGTTTGATGCGTCAACTAAAAGGTTTTCTTTCATTTTAAGTCCTCACTATTAAAATGATTTGACACTCCGTGTCATGAATTGATACTCGCACACTCGCATCATGATTTCTCGCTTTGCTCCATGAATTGAATTGCAACCCCAATGCGCCGCAGCGCAATTCATGCCGCAGGCAATTCATGAGCACTTGTGCTCAATTCACGCAACCGTTAGGTTGCAATTCATTGTTGAATCTGTCGTTTAAGACAAACGACAGATTCAACATGCTTCGTCTGTGGAAACATATTAAACAAAACCGTGTTTTTTATTGTGTAATCCTGATAAATGTCGGGCAATAGGTCGGTTATCGTACCATTTTGAGGATTTATCTTGCCAAGTAAAATGCCCACGTCGCGAGCCAGGCTTTGGGGACTGCACGCAACGTAAATAATTGAATCAACTAAATTTTCTTTAAGGGCGAGTAAAATTTCTTTATCGACGCCCTTTCTGGGCGGGTCTAAGATAACGACGACCTTGTTGCCGTCTTTTTTTGCGTTTTTAATAATATCGGGCAAAACACTTTCACAAGGTGCGCAAATATTTTGCATTTTATCACTTAAGCCGTTTGATTTTGCCAAGCCGTCAGCCGCGTCAACGGCTTCTTTGACAATCTCGACGCCGATTACCCTTTTAGCTTTTTGGGCAAACATTGCGCTAAGCACCCCTGCCCCGCTATATCCGTCGATAACGATAGTGTCTTCATCAACGTCCGCACAGGATAAAACGTGGCTGTAAAGAAGCTTTTTGACCTCTTCGTTAACCTGCATAAAGGACTGGGGCCCGATTTGGTACTTTACGCCGAACTCCTCAACGTCGATATAGCCCTTGCCGTAAACAAGGTTAAACTTATCGCCAAGGATCACGTTTGAATCGGTTTTGTTTACGTTTAAGTATAATGAAAATTTATCAAATTTAGTCAAAAGTCGGCCTATAAGCCCGTTAACGGCCTTAAAGGAGTCGCCGTTTATAACAAGCGTAAAGATAAACTCGCCGTTTATCTCCCTTGCGACCATATGCCGGACCAGGCCTTTTTTAGTTTCGTCATCATAGCAAGAAACCTTATATTGGGCGATAAAATCCTTTAAAACGGAAATAAGCTCTGTTACCCACTGGGGGTGAATGGGACAGGAATCCAGCTCCACGATATTGTGGGTGCCTTCCCTGAAAAACCCGATTTTGACCTCGTTATTTATACTGCGGATAGGAAGCTGAAGCTTATTGCGGTAGCCATAGTGATTTTCACCGCTGACGATTTTATCAACGGATACTTCAATGCCGGCAATCTTTTTAAAGCAATTTTCAACCGTTTGGGTCCTTATTCTGTCTTGCGCGTCAGCCGACGCGTGCTGAAGCTGACATCCGCCGCATTTATAAAATACGTCGCATTTTGGGGTTACCCTGTCGGGTGAAGGGGTTATGACCCTTTCAAGCTTACCGTAGGCAATATTGCCCTTTACCTTTAAGATCTTAACCTCTACACACTCTCCACATAAACAATAAGGCACGAAAATTGTCGTGCCTAAATGGTGAAGTATCCCTTCACCGTTATAACCTATTGAATCGCAAATACCCACCAATAAGTCGTTCTTCCTCATATTTTTACCCTAAATCAAATCTTTAGTTTCTTAATAAGGCGGTCCATTGCCTTTTGGAAATATTCCATCATATAGTCGTATATGAAGAATACAACAGCGCCGCCGAAGATTATTATGTAAAGCATGTATTTGGTGAAAAATTCATGCTCGGTCACAAACATTTGCGTCAAAAAGTAGCATGCGACCAATGTGGCCACAAACCATACGTCCTTTATTGCAAATAAAAGGATCTTATTAAAGCCCCGCTCCCTTCCCCACGTATTAACAATGGGGTGAAAGCCAAAAAACAGAAGAAAGGGTAAGGCTGTTTCCAAGGCGGCCTTGGTGAAGACCAAAAAGGTCAGAAGCCCCCCTGCGATCACCGCGAGAAGCGCACCCTTTTTTGTACCCTTAGAAAGTGGCAGCATTACGGCAAGGGCTGACAGAAAAATGGCGCTTAAGCTAAGGCTGGGGAAAAGGGCGCCTACACATAAAAGTATTACTATAAAGGCGGCCGTTACCGCCGAAAGAGCAATCGCCTTTGAAAGCTTCATTTTTTACCTGCAGTTACACAAGCAGTTAAGACACATGTTGCAGATAGCCACGCGGCAGCAGAACTCCCCACAGCTTTCGCCGCCCATCTGAGGCTCGCCACCGGTATATCCGCCGGAGGATGGCGCACCCTGATTACCGCCGCCCGTGGTGCCGGAACGGTTCCAGTCGGCGCCGGGGCCGGGGCCGGTCATCTTTTTAACAAGCTTGTCGTAAGCGGTTTTGTACTTTGCGTTGTCGGCTTCTAAATTAAGGGCGATCTCCAGCTGTTTTTTGCTTTCGTTCATCCAGCCCTTTTTATAAAATACCACGGCCTGCAAATAGTGCCACTCGCCGTTTCTTTCGTCAAAGGAATCCAAAAGGTCCTGGGCCTTTTTAAGGTCGCCGCCCTTGATGGCCTCGTCAACCTCCTTAAACTTGGAGATAGATTCACCGCTGCTGTGCTCGCGACGGTATTTGACTATTTCATCGTAAGCGTTGTCAATCTCGGTAAGCTTTTTAGCGGCCTCATTACCCTTTTCGCCCTCTAAAAATCTTTCCTCCTGGTACTTTTTGCGCAGGCCAAAATAAGCTTCTGAAAGCTCCCTGTCCGTTGCGTATTCTGTTATACCTAAAATTTGGTAATATTTTTCCATTATTAACTCTCCGTAAAAACCTATTTGCCCTCGAGGACCTTTTTCGTCTTCATCGGGAGGCCCCTTAAAAGCACGTTTTTGATAAGATCGCTGTTAAAAGCAAAGGTTATCTTTTCAAGACTTTGGGCGATGCTTGTAAAAATCTCACCCATCATAAACATTATGTCCGCGTCGTTGTTTTTTATTAACACCCTCAAAATAGGAATGAAGATCTCCGCCCGATGAATGTATCTTAGCTATCTCGTTGTGAGCAGGAGGGTAGCCCATAGACGCCGCCAGGG
>JAFWAM010000168.1 GCA_017507595.1 Clostridia bacterium | reverse complement strand
GCCAATTCAAGATGCGTAAGCATCAATTCATTCATAAAAACGAATAGAGCAAGAATAGAAGGAGGTTTCTCCTTTTACTCTTGCTCTTTTCTGTTTGTAATAAGGGTTTGGGCTTAGCACGTTTACATTTGACCGGGCATGTGCGATCCTCGCACTTAGTAGAGCTTTCAAATTCTCCGCCAAGAGTATCACCCATATCCCGCACGTTTTTTGGGATAAATCGACTGCTTTTTTATTGTTTTTTTGTGCAAAAACGGCCGTTAACCGACCTATACGCCCACTTTTATAAATGCTTGTAAATCTTTTACCTTAAAGGAAAAGCCCCTCCAAAAAGGTAACAAGGTATCCTGCGGCAAGGGATAAGACTACCATAATAAAAAGTATCTTAAGGTTTTTTAAAAGGTTTTCCTTGTCCTTAAGCAAGACGGCAAGGCCAAGACCGCTGTTTATTGCAAGACCTGAAATCGCGCCACCAAGGGACAAGACACCTTTTGCGTAAAGCTGGGCAAGAAGAACCGACGACGCGCAATTTGGTACAAGCCCTATTGCCGTTGATAAAAGCGGCTGAAGATAAGTCGCCCCCGACAAAAATTCCGCCAGGCGGGCCTCCCCGATAAGCCCCTCAAAGACGATGCCAAAAAGAAGGTTAATAACAAAAATATAAAGGCTGATCTTTAAGGAGTGTAAAAAGGGATGACCGACAAAGTGCAAAAAGGTTTCTCTTTTTTCGGTAATTTCGTGATGACAGCAGCCGTCCTCCTCAATGAAAATTTCCTTGACGTCATCAGCGGGTAAGGTGGCCTTTTTGAAAATAAGATTGAGAAGAAAGCCGACAATCATTGCGTACCCTACCTTAATGAGTATAAGAAGGGCAAGCTTTATCCACATAGTGGGGTCTTCGATCGCCAAAGAGAAAAGTATGGGGATGGCTTCGTCACTGGTGGCAAAATAGACGGCAACCAGGGTGCCCACTAAAATATATTGCTTTTGATAAAGCTTTGTGGCCACAACGGAAAATCCGCATTGGGGTATAAGCCCTATAAGTGCACCGAAAAAGGGTGCAGATCTTCCGCCCAAAAGGGTCTTGAATTTACCCTTAGAGGACTCGTGGGATTCAATAAACTCGATTAAAACGTACACGATAAAGATTACGGGCAATATCTTGACCGTATCAATAAAGGCGTGTTTTGTTGTGTGCAACGCTGCTTCCCAATCCATATTTTTACCCTTTTATGTTGGCTTAAATCAGAGTTTTTTATGTAAAAATGAGCAATAACGGGCTTATAGGCCCACTTTTTAAAAACAATCGCCTTAGACGTCATTCACCAAAGCGGTTGAGCCAAGATATGTCCAGAAGCCATTCCTTAACCTTGTTGCGCTCCTGATGGAGGGCGTTGGCGCGGCCAAGGGCGGCGATATAATCGGCATAAGAGCATTTGTTTACCCTTTGAAAGTGCTTGATCGCCATATCCTCGTCACCAAGAAGCTGGGTCCTGCCGATATGGATGACTGCGTGGCAAGAGTTGCAAACGGCAATGACGTCCTCAAGGCGCTGGACGGCCTTATTAATATCGTAAGACCATCTTTCATGGGCCTCCAGACGGGTGACCTTTCTGCCGCAGATCATACAGTGCCCCTCTGCGCGGGCGTAGGCGTCACGGCGGACGACGTCCCACATTTTAGGCTTTAGCATTGATCTTAAGTTTGAATACCAGCAGCTGTCCGGCACAAGTTCAAAATCAAGCTTCAAATCCATTTTAAGCCCTCCCCCGTTTTTTAACAAATGATATGGTAGCACAACTTTACAAAAATATCAAGCAGAAACGTTGCCGGGAATAAAAATTTATCCTTTAAATTGCCGCAAAAAAAGCAGTTAATCTTAAAAAACAGCCAATAACCGACTTATAGGGCCACTTTTAAAAACGGCATATCGATGCGCCATAAAAACAAAAGGCGGTGTCCCGTTGGGACGCCGCCTTTTAAAGCTTTTTTAAGCCAAATTATTTAATGATGGTAGCAACAACGCCGGAACCAACTGTTCTGCCGCCTTCACGGATAGCGAAACGAAGACCTTCTTCGATAGCGATAGGTGTGATTAAGGATACAGTGATGGTAACGTGGTCACCGGGCATAACCATTTCAACGCCTTCGGGGAGAGAAATAGTACCGGTAACGTCAGTTGTTCTGAAGAAGAACTGAGGTCTGTAGTTGTTGAAGAATGGTGTGTGACGGCCACCTTC
>JAFWAM010000167.1 GCA_017507595.1 Clostridia bacterium | reverse complement strand
GAATGCTCCGTCAGCTTTGCTTGTAAGCAAGTGGGCATAAGCCGTTCAACTTTCTACAAATACAAAGACAAAATTTACAAAGCGTCGTCAAAGTACGGCAAAAAGACAATTATCACCTTTAAGCTTGTGGACTGTCCCGGTGCACTTAACCACGTCGTGCAGGAAATTTACGCCTACGGCGGCAGTATTATCACCATTAACTCAGCCCTCCCCATTAAAGGTATTGCCTTTACCACCATCGTACTTGACAACACCAAGCTCAAAGGTGACGTTGCCGATCTTTTGGCAGACCTTAAGCGTAACGAAACGGTTAAAAGCGCTAATATCGTTGCAATTGAATAACTTTAACAATTTTTTTCTTTCGGATTTTTATATAAAAGCTTATGCTTTGATGGCGGATTTACTCCGCCATTTTTTCTTTTTTAAGATGTCTTTCATAAAAAGCAGCCCACCAACGTAAAATATCAAAAAGGTGATTTTCTTGGTAAAGGTAATAAAATTTGGTGGCACGTCCTTATGCTCACCTCACGCTTTTAAGCGGGTAAAGACCGTATGCGTCGGGCAAAAGGGGACGAAGTTTGTTGTCGTTTCCGCACCGGGCAAAAGATTCAAGGACGACGTAAAGGTAACCGATCTTTTATTTTTGACTTGGGCACACCGTCAATACGGCGGTCAATACACCCAGATTTTAGCAACCGTTAAGCAACGGTTTACAGCCATCAGGGATGCTTTAAAGATAGATTACGACCTTGACGGCGCCTTCAGCGAAATACAATCTAAAATTAAAAACGGCTGTTCACAAGCATATCTTGTCAGCCGTGGCGAATACCTTTGCGGCAAGCTTTTGTCTATCTATCTTGGCTACGGTATTATCGACAGTAAGGATTTCTTAATTTTTGATAGAGAGGGGAGAGTTTCCTTTGAAAAGTCTTATGAAGCCTTTCAACGTCTTTTTAAGGATAAAAACACAGTTGTTCCCGGGTTTTACGGTTCATATTCAAATGGCGAGATGGCTCTTTTGGAACGTGACGGCAGCAACGAAACAGGCGGCTTTTTAGCAAGGTTTCTTGAGGCCGACGCCTATGATATCCGTTCGGACGTTTCGGGGGTAATGTCGGCAAACCCGGATATTGTTGCAAATCCGCGGCTTATAAGATCCCTTTCTTTTTCAGAGCTCAATTCTCTTGATTATTTAAACGCAAAGGTTATTTCTCCTTCGGCTGTATGGATGCTTGAGGGCAGTAAAACCAAAATCCGAGTGCTTAACACCTTTAAAAGATCTTCGGGCACCACCATCGGCAAAGCAACGAAAAATCAAAAGATGCCCATCGCCATAGGTGGCAAGGGCGGTTTTATATCTGTAACTGCCGACTTTACCAAAAAGTACGACCTTTTAATTGCAGTTAAAAATCTTACCGAGCTATTTATTGATCTGTCAATAGAGCCGGAAAGCCTTTTGCTTGACGAAAGGACATTAAGACTTACTCTTTCAAATAAAATAACCGAAGGTCAAATATGTGACGTCAAAAAATTATTAAAGGACCAATCGGGGCTGAAGGGCTTAAGCACAGATAAAAATTTTGCTATAGTATCAATCGTTGGTCATAACTTTTGCAATAAAAATACGGCCTTACAAAGGGTCGTGGACCTTACAAGGTCGTTGGGGGTCAGGGTAAAATGGATACGTTATTCAGCCGATAAAAGCGCTGTATTATTAGGGGTTAAAGAAAAGCTTTTGAAAAAAGCAATATCGGGCATATACAATGGTCTTATGATAAAAAACATGGAATAATCGACCTATAGAAGGACTTTTAAAACTAAAAGCAGGATTAAGACTATCTTAATCCTGCTTTTTTAAGTATTTCAAGTGTAGGCGTGCCCATATGGTCGTATTTAATTTCTTCAAGGCTGAAGGGCATTTTTCCAACCGTGCCAAGCTCAATCAGCTTAAGGTTCAGCTTAAGCCTTTCCGCAGCCTCAATAACAGACGACCTTACGCAGGGCGATTCAATCTGTTCTGCATTTTCTATAAGATTATCTACCGTCTTAAACTTATTGATAAGCTTTGCCGCAGTCTTAGGACCAATTTTGTTGGCACCCTTGATATTGTCGGAAGTATCGCCTGTAAGACACTTAAAATGCGCGTAATCCTCCGGGCAGATATCAAGCTTTTCTTTTATGTAAGGCCTGTCACAAAAGACCGTATTTTTACCGCGGTAACGTATTATCTTTACGTTATCGTCGATCAACTGGAAAAAGTCGCTGTCAAATGAGGAGACGTAAATATCAATATCATCTTCCTTATAGGTATTAACGTAAAGTGAAATAATATCATCCGTTTCATAGTCCTTTACCTCAGCGTGCTTTATACCCATAACGTCAAGACACTTATAAACGTCTTCAAGCTGAGTAAAGGGGTTATCCTCGTCGGCCACCTCTGAAAAATCAGGTCGGTTTGCCTTGTACTCAGGCAAAAGGTCACTGCGGTTATTTTGATGCTCACTGTCAAAAAGCACCACCGCGTGGGTTGCCCCCGTCATCTTTATTATTTTATTAAGGGCGCCGATAAAGCCTATAGAGCCGTGTATTGCCTTACCCTTATCATTAAAAATTTTATTGGGCATCCCGAAAAACATTTGAAAATGCAAGTTCATGCCGTCAACGATCAGTAGTGTTTTTTTCATAAAACTATCCTATTATTTTATGATAATATTATAGCAAAGCACCGACCAAAAGTAAAGTTAAAAAGCCTTTTAATATAAATTTGTCATTTATCCTTAAAAATGCAAAAAATCGGCCTATAAGCCGATTAATTACCGTTTTATCTTGATAAAAGCATGTCTTTAAAGGAAAATAATCCATGATTTTTGCTTAAGATAAACCTTGCCGCTTCAATTGCTCCGTCCGAAAATATACTTCTGCTTTCCGCACGGTGCGTCATGGTGATCGCATCACCGTCAAGGCTGAAGATCACGGTGTGCTCGCCAACGGCGCTGCCTGATCTTAGGCTGTGGATAACAATATCATTTTTTGATAGCCGTTTGCCGTTAAAGGTAACAAGTTTGTATTTCTCTTTAGCGGCTCCGGTCAAAGCCCTGCCGATCAAAAGCGCCGTTCCGCTTGGTACGTCAGCCTTGGAAAAGTGATGCTTTTCAATGATGTCGATCTGCGGGGCCTTAAGACACTTAAACGTATCAACGCAGCCTTCAATAAAGGCGTGCAGCCCTACCGACATATTTTCACTGTAAAAAAAGCCGATCTTCCGGCTGAACTTTCTGATAAGCTCCATTTCCTTTTGGCCGTATCCAGTTGTACCCGACACGATCTTTGCGCCGCTTGCACAGGCAAAATCTATTATCTTGGGCAAGGCGGAAGGATGTGAGAAATCAATTACCGTATCAACGTCCTCTTTTACCTCGTCAAAGGACTTATAGCAGGGACAGTCATATCCCAGCTTCAGATATTTATCAATACCGCAAACCACGTTGATGCCTTGGGCCTTACAGCTATTGTAAACGGCTTCGCCCATTTTGCCGTTAATACCGCATATTAAAACGTTTAACATAACAATCTCCTTAAGATATAACTATTAAGTCTAATGATAAGAAAAGTGGGGATATATGTCGGTTAAACGGGTATTTTGACGAAAATCATCCCTGCTTTTCAAAAGGTGAAGACAAATATCGACGGCGTTTGCGGCGGCACCGACCCTCAAGTTGTCCGATACGATCCAGAGGCTTATCCCGTGCTTTACCGAAAAGTCGCGCCTTACCCGTCCCACGTGTACGAGATCGTTTCCGTCGGCGCTTATTGCGGTGGGGTAGATCTGATCGCCGCAGGGATAATCTTTTATTTGCCGGCTTTTTTTGAGAGCACGTCTGACGTCGGATAGGGTAATTTTATCGTAAAACTCTAAACAAACACTTTCGGCGTGGCAGTTTATTACCGGCACCCGCACCGCCGTTGCCGTTATTTTCAAGGCCCTGTTTTTAAGTATTTTCCGCGTTTCACGTATTATCTTGTTTTCTTCCGCCGTATAACCGCTTTTTGTTATCCGATCGATCTGGGGGATACAGTTGGAAAAGATCCTTGTCGGCATTATTTTGCAAGGTGAGTCGGCTCTTTGTTCAAGCTCAAGGATTCCTCCGTATCCCGCCCCCGAAACGGCTTGATAGGTTGCCACGCAGACCCGTTTGATTTTACCGACGGTGCTTAAGGCAGATAAGACCTCGACAAGGGGTATGGTGGTGCAATTGGGATTGGCTATTAAATTGGCTTTTTTTGTAAGCAAGCTTCCGTTAACCGACGGAACGACAAGGGGTACGTCTTTTAGCGTTCTGAAGGCAGAGGAGTTATCAATCACCGTACAGCCCGCCTTAATAAATTCTTCCGCAAAATCCTTGCTTACTTGGCTTTTGGTCATAAAAAACGCAATACGACATCCCAAATTTCGGATATTTTCCTTATTAAGCTCTTCAACGGTATAGCTTTTCGACAGTATGGTAACGACCCTTCCGCGGCTGTTTTTACCGCCAAACAAAAAATATTCGTCAAAGCCGTCCCCGTCTTTTTTGCCGTGACAAAGGTTGTCAAAAACAAGTTTCCTTTCATTTATGATTTGTATAAGTGTGCTTCCCACAAGCCCGGTCGCACCAACGATTGCGATCTTCAAAAAACTGTCCTCCATAAAAAACGGCAAAATCAAACGTTCAAAAAGGGCCATAAAATTAAATAATATTAAATTTTTTCCTTATAACCCTCAATTTCGTTTGTAAAAGTTGAACATTTAATGTATTATTAATAAGTAATATATATAATTAAAGCCGCCAAACGGTGGCTTCAAGGTAAGCATTTATGGCAAAAACAACTAACAAGAAAGATCAAAAACCCAAAAAGGAAGGCTTTATCAAAGCCTACCGTGGGCTTACTGATACCTCCGGTATTGACGGGTATTTCAGGCCGGAAAACCAGGGGGGCAGATGGAAACAGGCCTTTGAGCTTTTAATGGGCGATTTCGCAAAAACCATGGGGCTCAACTTTATTATGCTTTTATTTATTGCTCCCATCATATATTTTGGCTATCTCCGCTTCGACAAGATATTGACGGACGCAGCCCTTGCTCCCTTTATGTCAAATATGGGCGTAGGGTATTTCCCGGTCGTGGATATGATCGGCCGTGAAGAAAGTATTCTTTACACCGCAAACTTCAACTTTTTCGTTTTAGTGCCCCTTATGGGTATCTGGCTTTCAGTTGGTCTTGCGGGCGGACTGTACGTCGCGCGTAACCTTGCCTGGGGCGAAAACGTACCTGTTTTCAAAACCTTTTTAAGGGGCATAAAGAAAAATTTCTTGCAGATGCTTTTTGCAACCCTTATTTATTCGGTAGTGCTTGCGGTCTCGGCCATTGTGATATCCTTTGTTGATCTTCACGTTGCACTCAACGGCGGTACGTGGTATTTTACCGTTTCAAAGATAGCCCTTTACGTTCTCATTGCCTTTGCCACTATTCATTTTATGACTATGGCGTCAATGATCGTTACTTACGACGGCAAGTTTTTCTCACTTTTCAAAAACTCCATCATCATCGGTGGCGTTTTATCCCCGGTTAACGCTTTCTACGGTGCGATCGCTCTTCTTCCCTTCATCCTTCTTTTGGGTAAGAGCACTATGACCCTCGGCGTTATGGTAATATTGATGCTGGGCGTTTCCTTTGCGCTTATCGTATGGACGGTTTACAGTCATTGGATCTACGATAAGTTCTTAAACGGCGCAGTTGCCGCACACGAGGCAACCGATGCGGAAATTAAAGCGCACGAAGACAGGGCAAGGGGGGCGTCTTCAAGCGGCAAGGACCAAGGCTTTTCCGAGGTCGGCGAGCAGCAGCCTGCTAAGGTCGTTTTAGTTAAGCCCGTTACCGACTATGACGTTTCAATGCCCAATCTCGGCGGTGCCTTTACAAGAGGGGACATTCAGTCGGTAAACGACTCCAAAAATCAATTTTAAAATCAAATGCCTCATGTCAATGAGGCATCTTTTATAGGTGTAAAATGAAAAACGAGGCTTATTCCGCCCTTGCCAAGGTCTATGAGTTTTTGATAACCGACAAAGACTATGAAGCATGGGCTGACTACGTTGTCAAAACCCTTAAAAATAACGTTAACGGGCGTATAGGCTTAGATTTGGCCTGCGGAAGCGGATATTTCACCCGTGCAATCAAGCGGGCAGGGTATCAGGTTACCGGCGTTGATCTATCTGAGGAAATGCTTGCAGAGGCTCAAGCCTTGACCATAAAGGAAGGCTTAAACGTTCCATATATGCGGCAGGATATGTCGGCCCTCAAGGTCTTTCAAAGGGTTGACTTTGTCACCATCATAAACGACGGCGTCAACTATCTTACAAAGGACCGCTTGGAAAAGACCTTTAAAAGCATTTACAAGTGCCTCAGTAAAGACGGCTTATTGTTCTTTGATTTTTCCACAAGGTACAAGCTTGAAAATGTCATCGGCAACAACATGTTTGGCGAGGACAGTGAGGAATGCTCTTATCTTTGGTTTAACTCTTTAAAGGAAGACTGCGTCCATATGGATCTGTCAGTTTTTATTAAAGACGGCGACAAATACCTAAAGCGTGAAGAATCCCACGTCCAATACGTTCACGACCTTTCCGACGTGATCGAAATTTTAAAAAAGTGCGGCTATAGCTCGATTAACGCCCAAAACCACCTTGGTGGGGACGTTACCGACACCGCGTTAAGAATACAAATTACAGCGAGAAGATAATTATGGATAAAGTTTATAAGGCGTTGATGTTTAACGGTGAAATTTCCGTTTCAATTTTACAAACGACCGATATGGTCAACGAAGCAATCAGGATCCACGGTCTATCACCGGTTGCAGCTGCTGCCCTTGGCAGGACCATGACGGCCGCAACCTTTATGGCTACCGGTCTTAAAAACAAGGATGACAACCTTTCAATAACCATCAACGGCGACGGTCCCGGCGGACAGATCGTCGTTTGCGGTAACTCTCAGCTTCATATGCGTGGTTATATTGACAATCCAACCGTTGATCTTCCCTTAAAGCCCAACGGCAAGCTTGATGTTTCTGCCTGTGTCGGAAGGGGAAGGATCACTGTCGTAAAAAATCTTGGCCTTAAAGAGCCTTATACCGGAAGCTGTCACATCGTCAGTGGCGAAATTGCCGAGGACTTTGCCGCTTACTATACTTACAGCGAGCAGCAGCCCACGGGTATTGCCCTTGGTGTGAAGATCGGCAAGGATTGCACTTGCGTGGGCGCAGGCGGCGTCGTTATCCAGGCAATGCCGGGTGCCAGCGACGAAAGCATCACCAAGGCTGAAGAGCTTTTGTCAAACTTCACCTCCATCAGCACCTTGATTGAGGAGTTGGGCATTGACGGCATCGTTGACAAGTATTTTGAAGGTATCCTTTTATTTGAATATGACCCCAAATATCAATGTACGTGTTCAAAAGATTACGTCGATCGCATCCTGATAACCCTTGGTGAAAAGCAGCTTTACGATACCATCGACAGCGAAGGAAAAATTGAGGTCGTCTGCCATTTTTGTCCCGAAAGATACACATACTATAAGGAAGACGTAGACCGTTTATTAGGCAAATGAAATCCAACGTTTTAAAATTTGAAAACAATTTCGAAAGGCGTATGGCCCTTGCTAAAGCCCGCCGTGAGGACGGCGATTATATAGGGGCTCTCCTGGTGCTTAAGGCAATCATCAGCGAGGGCAATTTTCCCGTTGAGGCTTACAGCGAGATGGCGCGTATTTATATGGACATAGATATGATCCATTACGCCTCCGAGTATTGGTTCAAATTTTTAAACGCCTGTCCCGCCCGTGACAAGGCTCTCGCATACCACGGTCTTGGCACGTGCTATTATCTTACTGACTATATCCGCCTGGCAGGGTATTATTACGAAAAACAGCTTGATAAGGAGCCTGACTCCGTTTACGACTACACAGACGAAATGCTTGACTGTCTGGAGCTTATTACCGAAGCCGAAAAGCCCTCGTTTCACGTTTGCCATCCGGAGGATAAAATCCCCTCAGAGGTCTTGATCGACCGTGCCGAAAAGTATCTTTTCGAGGCCGACGGTGAAGCCGCGGTTGATCTTTTGCAAAGGGTAAAAGCAGACGACGAAAATTATATCGGTGCGCGGCTCAGGATGGTGGCCGCTATGCTTATTCACGGCAAAAAGCAAGAGGGCGAGGATATTTTGAAAGACCTTACCGACAGTTACCCAAATGATAAGCTTCCGCTTATCAATCTGGTTTGCTACTTTGCCGACGAAGGCCGTCGTGAAGATTTTTTAAATTACGTGCCAAGGCTTTCCAATTTTAAGTTCGACGACTTTGGCGAATGTTATAAGCTGGCCGTTGCCTACGTAAAGATGGGTGATGACGCCGCGGCTGAAAAGCTGATTACTTCAGCCCTTATCAGCGACCCCTGGGCGGTCAGCGGCATTTATCTTAACGGCGTGATAAAGTACAACCTCGGCAAGCTTGAGGAGGCCGAAAAGGCTTTTTTCAAGATTTACGCCATGACCGGCAACCCTGTTGCAGAGTTTTACCAAAAGCTCGCAAGGGAAACCCTTTCCGAGGATCAAAGACCAAGACTGTCAACGGAAATGATCTTTCCACCTGCAGTTTTGGACGATTGGGGAAAGCGCATCACCGCAATCACTACCGGTGTGACAACGGTCAACGGTAAAAATGCAGACGAGGCATTAAAGCTTTGCGATCTTATTTACTCGTTTCCAAACGCAATGCAAAAGGAAATGCCTGAGGCTCTTATCCGCACAAAAATAGTAAAAATTAAAAAATATTTTACCGATATTTTGCTTTACCCCGATATATCTGACGAGGTCAAAAGCAGGATAATCACAGCACTTATTTTAGCAGGCTACGACGGCAAGGTAGGCGTTGTTTTCAGCGGAATGTATCAAAAGGTGCTTCTTATCCCCCCTGAAGGCGTTGCCTTGAACAGAAAAGAGGGGATAGTCAAGCGGGCCTACGCTAAGGCTTTCAGCAAACTTTGCCAGGTATCAAATTCCAGTCGCAAGCCCCTTCACCAAGCGGCCGTGTCCGTTAAGGAAAAATTATGCAAAAACGGGGCTATAGGTCGATTAAACGACGTAGACGCTCTTGCTGCAGCCCTTATCGTCTTAGGTAAATACCCCCTTTCGGGCGATAAAGATCTGCTTGCGGGCCTGATGCAAACGGACAAAAAGAAAATTAATTCAGTTTTGAGGATAATCAATAAAGATGATGATTGTTGACATTGACAAGCTTTTTAAGGCTTACGTCGTTGATTTTTTGACCAAAAACAAGGGCAAGTACAACGACAGCCAGCTTAACGACAAGCTTGAAGACCTTTATACCGATTTTGCCGCTACTCCTTTT
>JAFWAM010000166.1 GCA_017507595.1 Clostridia bacterium | reverse complement strand
GGCAAAAACCCCTTGTTTTTATCGGCGTGGGCGATTTTGGTAACCTCCGTCATATGGCGCATGGGTACCAGTATGGATTTCTTACTTTTTTGCGGTGCTAAAAGCTTAAGGCTCGATTCGGACGGAAGCTCAATGTTGAAGCTCATTCGGTCGGCAAAGTGGGCGGCCCTCTCTAAAAGGGTTCTGTCAGCGCCGGGGATGCCTTTAAGGTGAATGTATCCGTTAAAGCCGTAAAGCTTTCTCAGCCGTATTACCGTTTCAAGCAAAAGCTCCATAGTGTGATCGGGGGATTTTTCAACTGCAGACGACAAAAACAGTCCTTCAATGTAATTCCGCTTGTAAAATTCCATAACAAGCTGACAGATTTCGTCCGGGGTTGCCGACGCCCTCGGCAGATCGTTTGACCGCCTGTTGATGCAGTACAGGCAGTCGTAGGCGCATTTGTTGGTCATCAGTATCTTAAGGAGTGAAATACACCTTCCGTCCGGGGTAAAGGAATGGCATATCCCGCCGTAGGCACTGTTGCCGACGCCGCCTTTATTTTTCCGTGCCGAGCCTGATGACGAGCATGAAACGTCAAACTTTGCACTCTCGGTCAATATTTTCAATCTTTCACCGTCAAGCATATTCCCTCCGTATTAAGAACGTTTGTTCGATAAATATTATACAACCTTTTTTGTTGGCAGTCAAACATATGTTCTATATTTTTTTACAAAATATTGTAAAACTTTTCCGGTGGGCTTTTTTGGCGATTTTTATACCGTTTTTATTTTCTTAGCCCAATATAGTAAAAACAATCGACCCAAAAAGCCCCGAAACGCGGTTTTTTTGGTAAAATTACAAAAAAAATGGACAAAAAATCCACTTATATATTGACTTTAATCGGCTTTTTGTGGTAATATTGATGAGGTAAATTATATTTGCGCATAATTTTAAGTAAAAAGTGTGACTTTAATGATAAACGAAAAAGAACTTTACTTAATCACCGACGAAAAACAAAGGCTGTATTATACCGGCTATCAAAGCACGGACGGATATCTGGTCCTTGGCAGGGGATTTTCATTTTTCGTGATAGACAGCAGATACTATCACGCCGCCAACAAGCTCCTTTCAAAAAAGGGGGTAAAGGTTATTCTCGGCTCGGGCTACGATGCGCTTAAGACCATAATCCAGCAATCGGGTGCAACCACCCTTGGTATCGACTATACCAAGACCTCCCTTAACGACTACAGGTTGTTTGAGGGGATGGGCTGTAGCTTAAAGGATATTTCGGCTGAAGTTTCCCGTGCAATGATGGTTAAAACGCCTTCTGACGCCAAAAAAATTCAAAAGGCCTGCCGCATTGCCGAAAAGGCCTTGAAGATGACCTTGCCTTGCATAAAGGAAGGCGTTCGGGAAAGGGAAGTCGCCGCCGTTTTAGAGTATAATATGAAAATGCTTGGCGCTTCTTCAACGTCCTTTGATACCATCGTTGCCTTCGGCAAGAATTCGGCAATACCCCACCACGTTACGGGTGAGGCTGTCCTTAAAAGAAATATGCCCGTCCTTATTGACTTTGGATGCGTGTATCAGGGCTACTGCTCCGACATGACCAGGACCTTTTATTACGGCACTCCCGATAAGGAATTTATCTCGGCCTACAACGCCGTTTACGACGCCCATATGGCGGCTTTCAACCAAATAACCGACGGCACCAACGCGGCCGCTGCAGACGGCTTTGCAAGAGATCTTTTAAAGGAGCGCGGCCTTGATAAATATTTCACCCACTCCTTAGGGCACGGTATCGGCGTTTACATTCACGAGGCCCCCGGCCTGTCCCCCCGCGGCACGGTCGATCTTAAAAACGGCATGGTCTTTTCGATCGAGCCGGGCGTGTACTTTAACGATAAGTTCGGCATCAGGATCGAAGACAGCGTCATTTTAGATGACGGCAAGGTAAGATCCTTTATGACGACGACTAAAAAGCTTGTCAGACTTAAATAACAAAAGTTGGCCTATAAGCCGATTAAAAACAAAAAAATAAAAAATACATATACATTTTAGGAGAAATTTTTATGGTAACAGCAGGCGATTTAAGAAAAGGCGTAACTATCGAATACGAAGGCAAAATCTTTGTAGTAGTTGACTTTTTACACGTTAAACCTGGTAAGGGCGCAGCGTTTGTAAGGACAACCCTTAAAAACGTAATCGACGGTAGAGTTTTACAGCTTACTTTCAACCCCACCGAAAAGTTTGAAAATGCCATTATCGAAACCAAGAAGATGACCTATTCTTACAACGATGGCGAGCTTTATTACTTTATGGACGAAGAATTCAACATGGTTCCGTTAAACTACGATCAGGTTGAGGATTCCTTAAAGTGGATCAAGGAAAACGACCCCGTTACGGTTAAGTTCTACAAGGGCAGCGCTTTCTCCGTAGAATGCGAAAACTTTGTTGAGCTTTTAGTTACCCAGTCCGATCCCAGCGTTGCAGGCAACACCGCAACAAACGCCACCAAGAGTGCCACTTTAGAAACCGGCATTACTATTCAGGTACCTATGTTCGTTAACGAAGGCGACACTATCAGAGTTGACACCCGTACCGGTGAATACATGGAAAGAGTTAAGAAGTAATCCTTAAGTCTATTGAAAGCGCAGGTACCCCTGCGCTTTTTCTTTATTTCCGCTTACCGCAGTTTTATGGCGGACAAAATAAAAACGGCAGGTATTTATATGAAGGTTGCACTTGTTACCGGTGGCACCAAGGGCATCGGTCTGAAGATT
>JAFWAM010000165.1 GCA_017507595.1 Clostridia bacterium | reverse complement strand
GAAAACTTGCCCTCCGGCAAATATAAATACTCCATCTCCATCATGGGCGGCGACGCCGGCACCACGGAAATTTACGCTTACGTAAAGATCAACGGCGAGATCGTTTACACGGCCCCGATGCAGATAACCGTTTACAACGAATGGCATACAGGCCTTATTGAAAATATCCAATACACCGCCGGTGATGAAATTACCGTCGGCATCTACGTCAAGTGCGGCGGCAGCGGCAACGGCGCTTGGGGTAAGATCGACGACGCTCTTTTCAACTCCGTAAGCTAAAGGAGAAAATATGCGTAAAAAATTTATAAGCTTGGTGACAGCCCTGGTCATTGTACTTTCCGCCCTGGCAGGCGCCGGGTGCGGCGGCAAGGGTAAGCCCACGGTAGATCCCATTGACGATAATTACAGGGTATTTTATCAGGTTTTCGTCGGGTCGTACTCGGACTCCAACAACGACGGCATCGGTGACCTAAGGGGGCTTATCAACCGCCTTGATTACCTTAACGACGGAGATATAAATTCCGGCGACGACTTAGGCGTACAGGGTATTTGGCTGTCCCCCGTCTTCACAAGCCCCACCTATCACAAATACGACGCGGCAGATTACTATAACGTTGACCGTACCTTCGGCACCAACGCCGATCTGGAGGAGCTTATTGAAAAGTGCCACCAGAGAAACGTCAAGGTCATCCTCGACTTGGTCGTAAACCATACCTCCACCAATCACGAGTGGTTTAAAAAGTTTGCGTCCGCCCGTCAAAAGAGCGAATCGGGCGACAAATATTACGACTACTACACCTGCCGTACCTCTGCCGATAAGGAGCCGGGCAAAACCTACGCAAAGGTTCCCGGTTGCAGCGACTTTTATTACGAATGCAACTTTGACAGCGCCATGCCCGAGCTTAACTTTGACAGCGAGGACGTAAAAAACGAAATTTTAAACGTTGCTAAGTTCTGGATGGACAAGGGCGTTGACGGATTCAGGTTTGACGCAGTAAAATACATTTATTATTACGACAGCGAATCCTCCATTAACTTCTGGAAATGGTTTATGGACGAGCTCAGAAAGATCAACCCGGACGTTTACACCGTTGGCGAATGCTGGTCGGGCACCCCTGAGATCCTTGAATATTACGATGCGATCAACTGCTTTAACTTCCAGATGTCCCAGGCAGAAGGCGTTATTGCAATGGCCGCAAAAAGCGATAATATCAATAACTTTACCAATAACGTAACTTACTTCCTCAATAAAATTGAAGGCACCAACCAAAGCCCCATGTTTATGCCCTTTATATCCAACCACGATATGGACAGATCTGCGGGATATCTGATGCTTTCAACGAGATTTGCTTACATGGGGGCAAACCTTCTTCTCCTCTGCAGCGGCTCACCCTTTATCTACTACGGCGAGGAAATCGGCATGAAGGGCACCCGCGGTGCGGCCATGACGGACGCCAACCGCCGCCTGGCAATGCTTTGGGGGGACGGCGATACGGTAAAGGACCCCATCGGCGCAACCTTTGAGGCCAAAAAACAAACAAACGGAACGGTGAAAACCCACCTTGCCGATGAAAACAGCCTTTTCCACCACTATAAAAAGCTTATTGAGGTAAGAAACAGACACCCTGAAATTGCCCGCGGTAAATATACTGCCTTAAGCTTTGACAACTTTAACGTCGGCGGCTTTGTGGTAACCTATGAAGGCTCCACCATAGGCATTATCCACAATAACCACAGGGTAAACCCCATCACCGTTGACTTAAAGTGCGGAAGCGTAGTCACAAACTTTACGACAGTTGCCGACTACGTGGGTCAGACGGAGGCCACCTTGGACGGCACCCTTCTTACCATCGGACCCCAGTCATCTGTTATTTTAAGATAAAACTTTTATAAAAAAATGCGCGCCAAAGGATTTTGACGCGCTTTTTCTTGACAAAAAAAGACGCCTATAGGTCGATAATCGGCTTATAGGCGCATTTTTATGTTAATTTTTAATATTTAACCGTTTTAGATCGATTATTCAAAATCCTCTTCTGCGGCATTGGCTTCTTCTTCAGCGGGAGCGGGAACTTCCGCACTGATAAAGCCGTTTAAGTAATTTTCCTTGCTGTCGGGATCAAAGAAGTGCATTACCTTGCCCTCGAAGGTGATGTGGATAACGGCACCGTTTTTGATGGCCGCCCTTTCTTCCTTTTCAAGGTTGACGGTGGGTACCCTTACGATAAGTCTTTCGCCCGTTTCCATTTGAACGTGTAAGTGGAGCTCGCTGCCCATCATTTCGTTAACGACAACTACGCAGGGTGCGGTGTTTTCGCCGGCTTCCCTTGCGAAGGTGACGTGCTCCGGACGGACGCCTAAAATGACGTTGCCTTCCTTAACGCCGGCCTCTGAAAGTGCCCTGCCCTTTTCGCCGTCAACTTTGATCTTGCAGCCGCCGCCAAAGGGTGTAACGTAATAATCATCGCCTTCCTTAACGAGCGGCGTGTTAAAGACGTTCATCTTGGGTGCGCCGATAAACTCCGCAACGAAAAGGTTCTTGGGCATATCGAAAACCTCTGTCGGGGTGCCGACCTGCTGAATAAAGCCGTCCTTCATAATGACGATCCTGTCGCCGAGAGTCATGGCCTCCGTCTGGTCGTGGGTAACGTAAACGAAGGTTGAGTTGATCTTTTCACGAAGTAAAATGATCTCTGCCCTCATCTGGTTACGAAGCTTGGCGTCAAGGTTTGATAAAGGCTCGTCCATAAGGAACACCTTTGAATCCCTTACCATTGCCCTGCCGATAGCAACCCTTTGACGCTGACCGCCGGAAAGGGCGCGGGGCTTACGGGTCAAATATTCGGTAATGCCTAAAATCTGAGCAGCCTCGGTTACCCTTTTGTAAACCTCGTCGTTGGGCATCCTTTTAAGCCTTAAGGGGAAAGCCATATTTTCGTAAACCGAAAGGTGGGGATAAAGGGCGTAGTTCTGGAAGACCATCGCAATATCCCTGTCCTTTGGCTGAAGGTCGTTGACCACTTCGCCGTCGATTTCAATAATGCCGTCGGTGATATCCTCAAGGCCGGCGATCATGCGGAGGGTAGTACTCTTACCGCAACCGGATGGGCCTACGAAAACGACGAACTCCTTATCGGCGATCTCAAGGTTAAAATCCTGAACGGCAGGCTTATTATCATCCTTATGGGCCTTGCCGTTGTCATATACTTTTTTAACGTTAGTTAATTTTACTGTTGCCATAAAAATATTCCTCCTATTATCCTTTAACTGCGCCGCCGGTTACGCCTTCAACGTAATACTTCTGTAAGAACATAAACAGAACGGTTACGGGAATAGCAACGATGACGCCGCCCGCACAGAAAAGTGTGTATCTGCTGCCGATCATGGTCTTGTCAAGGAAGGACCAAAGACCAACTGCAACGTTCTGACCCTCGCTTGTGAGGTGTGAGATGTATCTTGCAAACATAAAGTCACCCCAGGGTGCCATGAAGCCCATAAGTATGGTGTAGATAACGATTGGCTTTGAAAGGGGCATTATTATCTTATAAAATACCTGGAACCTTGTTGCGCCGTCAATACGGGCCGCCTCGTCAAGGGAGCGGGGTATGGTGTCAAAGAAGCCCTTTGATACGTAATATCCCATACCGCTGGACGCGCAGTAAACGATAATAAGACCGGGCACTGCGTGGGGGCCGGTAAGGCCGCACCAGCTTAATACCTTGTATAAAAGAATCATTGATAAAAAGCCCGGGAACATGCCTAAGATAAGCATGAAGTTCATAAGTAGCTTTCTACCTTTAAATCTGAGTCTTGATAAGGTATAGCTCATTAAAAGGGTGATGATGGTTTGCAAAACTGAAGTTGCAAGACCTGTGATAAAGGTGTTTAAAAACCATTTGGGGAAGTCCGTGATCTTAAAGAGAGCCACGTAGTTGTCAAATCCCCACTTGTGAGGAATAAGATGGCCGGAAAGACCTCTTGATTCAACCTCAAGAGAGTGCATCAATATGCCAAAGAATGGGAAAAGCCATATTATGGTCATAATGATAAGCAAGGCGTAAATAATGCCGTTGGAAAGCCTATTCTTTTTCTTTAAGCCCATACTGCGCTTAGCGTTTGTTCTGCTCATCAGGAATAGTCCTCCTCATTCTTGGTTGAAGGAATAACGTTATACACGATAAGTGAAAGGACCGCAACCACCACGAAGATAAGAATACCTACGACCGAAGCCAGCTTGTAGTTGTTGGTTGAGCCTGTTGTGATCTTAAACAGCCAGGTGATAAGAAGGTCCGTATCGCCTGCCGAGCCGCCGCTTGTCAAAAGCTTTTCGTTGTTGGGTCCGCCGCCCGTCAGAAGAAATATAACGTTAAAGTTGTTGAGGTTTCCGATAAAGTTTGTCAGAAGATAGGGGCCCGTTACGAAAAGCATATAAGGAAGGGTTATCTTCACGTATTGCTGCCATACGTTGGCGCCGTCGATCTTGGCGGATTCGTACAAGTCGCCGGGGATGTTCATAAGAACGCCCGTCGTTATAAGCATAAGATAAGGAATACCTATCCAGATGTTTATGACGATAACGAGTATCCTTGCAACAGTTGGGTCACCCCAGAAGTCAAAGGGAACGTAAGTGTTTTTGATCCAACCCCATTCCACGAGGACCTTGCTGACGTTAAGCAAGCTGCCGTTGATAAGACCGTTAAGGTCAAAAAGCCTTGCAACGTACAGCAAAGAAATGAACTGGGGAACGGCTATGGTGAGAACGAGAATGCCGCGCCAAAGCTTTTTAAGCTTTATACCCTTCTTGTTGATCATCATTGCGACGACCATCCCGAGGAAGTAGTTGGTAAAGGTTGCAAAAAACGCCCAGATAAGGGTCCAGGATAAAATTTCACCAAAGGTGTAGCTTAAGTTGCCGCCGCCGACTGCAGTGCCTGAGAAAAGCTCGTTAAAGTTATCAAAGCCCACCCAGGTGAAAAGGTTGCTGTAGCCGTCGTGGGTCGCGTCGTAGTTGGTAAAGGCAACCAATATCATAAAGATAACGGGAAGCACCGTAAAGATAAGGATGCCGAGAACGGGCAACGCAAGCATGGATTTGTGGAACTGATCGTCAAGAAGTGACTTTAAGTCGTCCTTTCCGCTTTTTACCTTTTTGCCGCTGGCGATAATCTCGTCAACAAGCTTTGCCTGCTTGACGTTCATGCGCCAGGTAACGATAAAGGCAATGATAAAGGCTATGGTCAAAAGGCCGTAAAGTAAGATCTTAAAGGAATCGTCACCGGGTACCGTTACGAAGGTGTCAAGAACCTCGTTATATTCCTTGTGTTGAGAAATCGTACCAAGGGTGTTGAACTTGGACAGCCAATAGCCGCCTGCCAATACCATGTATGCGATAAACACGCCTTCAAACAAAAGGAATAAAATCCCCTTTAATATCTGTCCGCAGCTGAAATTGCGGAAGCCCATAATAAGGTAGGAAACCTTTGTTGCCCACGTACCGCGGGTAAAGGTGTGAATAATATCAAGCACCTCGTTTTTGACGGCCAGACCAAATCTTACCAAAACGTTCCAGAAAGCCTTGCAAAGACCGATAAACCACGCGGGTATACCGCAGAAGAAATCAATGATCTTATCTAAAGCCCTTTGGAACTTATTCTGTTTTAAATATTCTAGATCTTTTTGTATGCTCATGATCTGAAACTAAACCGCAAAAGTTTGCTTATTTCCTCCTTGTAAGAATAATTCTCCCGACCCGACTGACGGGCCGTAATAAAACAATAAAGGGGCTGATAATCAGCCCCTTTGGTAGGTTTTAGAATTAAGCTACAGGAACTACTTCAACTTTTGCTTTGCCGGATACGTCGATGGTGAGCTTAATCTGATAGGTGCCGGCTTCGGTAACCTTGTGGTTTGCGCCACCCTTCTTGTTGAAGCCGTAGTCGTCAAGATCTGCACCGTAGTCAACGTCCCAAGAGTGACCCTGACGTACCTTGAATTCTTCGCCGCCTACGAATTCGATAGGCTGGCTCATCCAAACGGAACCGTTTTCGTTGTCGATGATTTCCATGTCGATGTCCTTGGTCCAGGTATCACCGGCGATGCTACCGATAACGCTCCAACCGATGTTGGGGTTGGTCTTTTCGAGAGAAACGGTACCTACACCGTCAACGATAACTAACTTAACGAAGTACCAGCCGTCAGCTTCGGTTACTTTGTAGTTAGCTTTGTTGGTGCTGCCGGGATCAGCTGCGTTGGAAGCATTGTCGCCCCACTGAACGTCCCAACCTTTACCCTGGCGTACCTTGAATTCGTCGCCGGTCTTGAAGTTGATAGGTCTCTTTGTATAGTAAGTACCTTCGGGCTTCTGTTCCATAGCAACGTCGGATTCAGCGTCGTTTGCGCCCCAACCGTTGTTTTCAAAGCCACCAACAACACCGTAAGCTAACTTAGCTTCTTCGGACATTGAGAGGGTACCTAAAATTGCTTCTTCATATGCAACGAGTGCAGCCTTTAAAGCAGCCTCGTCGTCTCTTGCAGCCTTCTTGGCAGCGGTAGCGTAGGTCTTAGCGATATCCCACCACTGACCCTGGATCTGGCCCTGGGGATAAGCGTAAGCGGACTGCTGTGCAAGTGCGGTTAAAGCTTCGTCAGCCTTAACAGCTTCGTTAGCCTGTGCAGCTACGTTGGAGGGACCCCAACCAAACTCGTTGAATCTGTCGAGCTGGCAGGATTCGCCTGTTAAGTATACAGCGAGTTTCTGTAAAACGGCAGCTCTCTTAGCGTCGATCTGAGGTTTAACGCCTAAAAGCTTGTTGCCGGAGTATGAACCGAGGTGATAAGACTTGCCGTCAACCGTGAAGGAAGGAAGATCAGCAACGGCGTAGTTGTCGCCGAGGTTAGCCTTTGCAGTAGCGCTGTCCCAAGTACCGGTGATAACGATTGCGGAAGGAATAGCAGCAGCAAAGTCAGCAGCCTTAGAGGATTCAACGTGAAGCTCATAGCTTAAAAGCTCCTGCATACCTCTTAAAGCGATAACGCCTGCGTCAGAGTTGAAGTTGTCGTTAACAGCAACGAAAGCACCGCTGTCGTTGGTTTCCCAAGTGGAAGTACAACCGGTTGCGAAGAACCAAGCTGCATTGTACCAAGCAGAGTTTTCGATTTCCATGGAGAAGCCCCTACCTGCTGCCTTGCAGTCAGCGATGAGAGCGGTTAAATCGTCAATGCTGGATTCCTGGATAACGGACTTATCGTAGTACATGAAGTAGCCGTTGTCAGAAGTTAAAGGATAGCAGTAGATCTGGCCGTTAACGGTAGCAGCCTTAACAGCAGATGCGTCGTTAGCTTCGGTAATGTCAGCAGAAGCCTTCTTACCCAATGGGTTTAAAGCGCCTGCCATAACCAAACGAGCGAGCTGGTCCTGTGCAAAGCAGAAGATGTCTGCGCCGCTTTCAACGTCAGAGATCATCTGAGTTGCAGCGTCAGCTTCGGAAACGCCTTCTACGGTTGCGTTGATAACGATACCGGGGTTAGCTGCGTTGAATGCAGCGATCTGCTCTTCGGTTAAAGCCTTAACGCTTCTGCCGTCTTCAAGTGCGGTTTCACTTACCCAAACGGTAATGTCATAGGTGCCTGTTAAATCAGTGCCGGTGTTGCCACCACCGCCGCCCTGTGGGCCGGTGGGTGTGCAAGCTGCTAAGCCAAGTGATAAAACTAAAACAAGGCTTAAAATGATTGCTAAAAACGATTTTTTCATAAATTCCTCCTATATATGTTATTTTAAATCGTTCTATATACTTGGGGAAACCCCATTTATACCAAAATTTTACCCATATAAAGGATACCTTGCGTTTGGCGTCAGTCAAACGCAAAAGGGATATCCCTTTTATCAACGTTTATTAAATTTTAACCCATTTGCAACAGTAAAAAAACGACATTTTATGCACAAGGTGGGTCGCGTGCATTAATAGTATAACACGCGAAAGGATTTTTGGCAATGGTTTTTTGAAAAAAATTTATTTTTTCATGTCAAATTATTTTTTAAAGAAAAGGGACTACTTCACCGCATAGGAAGGTCCGTCTTGTTTTTTAAAGTCTGAACTCGTCAAGGGCGGGCAGGGCTTTGCCCTCGTAATCGTAAAGGCATTGGTTGGCCCATTCGTTGGCTGTGGGCTTACCCTCCTCCCTGATATATTTCTGACCCTCCGCCGAGGCCCAGCAGACCCCCTCGCCGGGGATCCAGAGGGGCTCCCAGTAAAACACACCTGCAATACCCCTTTCCCTTGCCAGCTTCAAAAAGTCGCGGACAAAGTCCCTTTGACCGGCTGCAGTCAAGGGATAATCGACTGTGATGTTGAAGTCGCTTATGT
>JAFWAM010000164.1 GCA_017507595.1 Clostridia bacterium | reverse complement strand
TACTTGATGGTGGGAAGGGCACCGTTGATACGGTTTTCGTCGGTGATAACGCCATCCTTCATGGGGACGTTGAAGTCAACGCGGACAAGGCATTTTTTACCCTTTACGTTTACGTCTTTAATGGATTTTTTGTTCATAAAATTCTCCTTGAATTCCTTTAGGAATTAATTTTTTATTTCAATGATAATAATAGACTTTTAATTATATTTTGTCAAATATTTTTTACCGAAGTTTACAAAATGGGCAAACTATTAGGGCTTGCCGTCTTTTGTTTTGTCCACAAATAAATATTGCAATACCAATGCTTTTTTATTCTTTTTGGTTGAAAAATCCCCTTTTTTTTTGAAAAAACAGGCCTATAAGCCAATTATCGCCAATTTTTAAGATAATTATCCAAAAAAACGGCAGACCTAAAAAGCCAAAGGCCCTCCCCGTCAAGCCGCACAAAAAAAAGCATCGGACGCCTTTGTGACGCGCTTTAACGCCCCCCATAAAAATGGCCGAAAAAGCCCTGTCCCACGCACCAAAAAGGCACGACACAAACATTACCCCCCACACAAAAACAGCCCAATAACCGACCTATACGCCCACTTTTTGATTTTTTAACCAAAGCAAAAGCCGTCAAAGCGCCGCCGTTTTTTGCGCACGTGGGTGAATATTGTTCATAATTTATTATGTAAAGATAATGTAAATATTTTTAAAAAACTATTGCAAAAAGGTTAAATTTAGTTTATTCTATTTAATAGAATAACGGCGCGGGATAACCCCTCGCCAGGAAATTAAGGAGAAAATATATGAGGAGAAGAACAGGCACACTTATCTTATGCACCCTTATGCTGGCCTTAAGTCTTTTGTTCGTTGCGTGTGAAATGCCCACCATCAGCGGCATTGAGATTACCGCACAGCCAAAGCTTAACTACCAGGTTGGCGACACCTTTGACCCGACCGGGATGGAGGTATCAAGGGTTTTATCAAACGGCGAAAGGATGATCATCACCGATTACACGATTGACGCGCCCGAAGCCCTCAGCCGTGAAAACAACGTTGTAACAATCACCTACGGCACACATAAAATAACCATCAAGCTTAACGTTGCCCCCGTTAGCGTTGGCGATATTGAGATCAAGCTTGACGACAGCCTTGCCGAGGGCGGCAATATGAGTCTTGAAGCTATCCTTTACCGCATATCCTACACGGACGGCACCGTTGACGAGGAGTGGCGAAACGTAACGAAAGAGGACGTTGTATCCCAGGAGGTCAAAGACGGCGTATTACATATCGCACTTAAGGTTTTCGCAAGAAACGCCTTTGTTGAGAAGGAAGTAACCGTTGACCTCAGCGAAAAGGCCTTAACCGTATCCCAACTTTTAGAAAAAACTGAAGGCTACACCTATCTTCTTAAGGGTCGCTTCGTCGGCGTAGGCACCACAAACGCCCCCGAAATGCTCGTTGCCGAGGAAGAAACCGGCACGGTCATCGGCGTATCGGGCCTTATCACCGCAACCGACTTTGCAAACCTTGCAGTTGATATGAAGGGCTTTGAGGTCGGCGACGAGGTCATGGTCCCCGTATATCTTAAAAACGCAGCCGTTGCGGCAGGCAACTCCAACTCCGGCAAGCTTTTTGCCCAGTACGATTCTGAAAGCATTGCCCCCGCAATGACCTTATCCCACAGCGACGACTACACCATCAGTAAGGAAAACGCCGTCATCATTTCCTCTCAGGAGGAGTTAAGAAGCTTCTTATCGGCTGAAAACCGCCCCGAGAACGCTTACAAGATGGTAAAATTAACAGGCGAGATCAACCTTATCACCTACACGGCAAACTTTGTACGCTTCTTCTTCAACGGCGTAACCGATTACGCAGGTCAGAAGATCGACGGCGTAAACTGCTCGCCCGTATTCCACAACCCCGCACAAAGGCTTACCTGCGGCACCAACTTTGGCGGCATGGCCTTTGGCGACGAAAACTTCTCATCGACCAGCTGGGCAAACCCATATAAGATGAAGAGAGACGTTTACGCAATCTTTATCGGCGGCACCACCTGGTACCACTACTTCACCATTTTAAGCGCAGACGACATTGACCGCGGCGCTATCACCGACGTAGAGTTCACCGCCCCCGCGGTTGACCTTTACACCTTAGGCGGCGAATTTGACATCACCGGCGGTAAGTTCAAGGTAACCTACGCCCTGGGCGAGGTTGAGGAATACGACCTCACCATGGACATGATCGACGAGGCCACCATCCCCAACACCAACGTTGCAGGCGAATACACCGTAAAGGCAAACTGCTTCGAAAGAGAATTCTCCTTCAAGGTATCCGTCGTTGACAAGGCAATAACTTCGCTTGCCCTTGAAGCTCCCCTTGCACAGGAAGCATACGATTACGTCAACGGCAAAGCTGACCTTATTAAGGAGCTTGTCGGCAAAAACCTCCTATTAAATTACAACGTAGGCGCACCCGAAACTGTTGCCATCACCGAAGACATGATCGCCATTGACAGCTGGTCCACCACAGAAGGTGCCTTTACCTTAAGCTGCATGGGCGAATCCTTGACCTTAACCGTAAAGATCAAGGTCACAAGCCTTTCCGTAAGCGAATTCTTGCAGAAAGCCACCGGCGAGACCCACCTTGTAAGAATGCAGATAGTTGACGCAGTTTCCTCACAGGGCGCAATCGAGCTTATCGTAAAAGACGTTGAAAAGAACGTATTTATGGGTATTTACAACAGCGGAATTGCAGGCAGCACCAAGGAAATCCAGCTTGATACCTCCGTTGTAAACAAGGGCGATATCGTTGTTGCCCCTCTCACAGTAAAATCCCTTACCTCAGCCGGTAACGAAGGCAAGAAGTACGGCGACGCAACCGCCACAACCTTCACCACCGACTTGATCGTTGAGTCCACCGGCAACACAATGAACATTTCGCCCAAGGATATTGACGTTTACGCAGAAATTGACAGCCAGGAAGACCTCGTTGCCTTCTTAAGCGACGCAAACAGATTCTATAAGGTTGTAAAGATCAGCGGCGACATCAAGGCAGTTGCCTACAACGCATTCTTAAGGATCTACTTTGACGACTCTATTTCCAGCCTTACCGCACAGAAGGTAAACGGCCCAAGCCCCGTATTCAACAACAACGGCTTTACCTACAGGGCAAAGGACTTCTCCAATTACTTTACAAATTCAACGTCAACAAAATACTCCGACCCCGCAAGATCAGATTATACCTTCTATACGATCTTCGTAGGCGGTAACTCCTACTACCACATCTTTGCACCCTTACAGGAAGACTGGATCGTTGAAAAGGTTGACCGTGGCGAGATCGTAAGCGTTGACTTCACCGCCCCCACCACAACCGTTTACACCTTAAACGATCAGCTTAACCTTGAAGGCGGCAAGGTAAAAGTAACCTACGCCAACGGCGACGCTGAGGAGCATAAGCTTACCACCGCTATGCTTGACCAGACCAC
>JAFWAM010000163.1 GCA_017507595.1 Clostridia bacterium | reverse complement strand
CTTGCCGTACGTCGGAATTTTAAAAAAGTGCAAATAACGCACCTTGCGCCAACTATATAAGCTCACCTACCCCCCTCCGCAAAAAGCAAGCGAGGAAGCAAGGTCGGTTGGCTTAAAATAGCCCTTAGATGGGAGCGGAAGAAGGCATTTGTGCTTTTTTAAAAGGGGGCGTACTTGCCGTACGTCGGAATTTTAAAAAAGTACAAATAACGCACTTTGCGCGAACTATATAAGGTCTATTTTTGACAACCGCACCTTGCGCCCGAGCACAAAAAAAAAGGCTGCCAAAGGGCAGCCGCAAAAAAGATAGGACCGCACAAAAAGCAGCCCTATCCCTTTTTATTAATATTCAAAATCAAAAATGTACTGGGGGTTGGCAAAATCGTAGCCTGTTACGCCGGATTTTTTCAATTCTTCACAGCCGGTGAACACGTTGGAGCCGTATACGATCACATTTGAAAGCGCAACGTTCGTTAAAGAAGTGCAGCCCTCGAAAGCGCAGGTACCAAGTGCAAGGCTTGCGTTTGCTGAAAGGTCGATTTTCTTGATGGAAGCACAGCCGCAGAATGCGTGTGCGCCAATGGTCGTAACGTTTGCGGGGATTGCGAAGGTTACGGTGTTTACGGAATATCCAAGGCTGGTGCAGCCGTCAAATGCGTAGTCGCCAATGGTCTTTAAAGCCGTTGCGCCTGCAAGACCAACGTTGACCAATGCGCTGCAGCCGCTGAATGCGCCTGCGCCCAAGGTAACGATTGCGCCGCTTAACTGATAATCTGTCAAAGAGGTGCAGTTTTTAAATGCATAGCTGCCGATCTTGGTTACGTTACCGCTTAAAACAACCTTTTCAAGGCTTGTAAAGCCGTTTACCGCATAGTCGCCTACTACGTCGCCCGTTACGGTAAGGGTCTTTAAGCTATCGGGAAGATAATAAGTCTTCGTGCCGGAAGCATTGTAGGATACGACTGAGCTGGTTGCGCCGGTGGCTGCCGTCGTGCCGAAAAGATAAGCAAGGGTCTTTTCGTCGTTAACGTTGCCTTCAGCCTTCTTGCCGATAAAGTTAACGGTAAGGGACTCCAGATTGGTGCAGCCTGCAAGACAGGCAGAGCCTACTGTTTCAACAGTTGCGGGGATGGTTAAGCCCGTGATGAAAAGCTGGTTTGCAAAGGCGCTTGGTTCAATTTCCTTAACGGGATACTTAACTGCGTCTTCTTCGTCGGAAAGTGTTGCTTCTGCAGGGATGACCAGGTTACGGTCGTCTTCTATTGCGGCAAAGTTGTTGTTGGCCATAAGCTTTGCAACTTCGTCGGAAACGGTAAAGCCTTCGATGGAAAGGTATTTTTCACCCTCGTCGTCGGTCTTAAGCTCATAGGTAAAGCCTGTGGTGTTTTCGGTTTCGCCATTGCCGCCATTGTCGCATGCAACGAGTGATACTGCGGTAAAGGTCAAAACTAAAACGAGTAAAAAGTTAATTAATCTTTTCATGATTACTCCTTGAGGTTACACCCAAAATCTCTGGGCGTTATAAATGCTGAATAGTATTTTATCATTTTATATCCCGTTTGTCAATGAATATTTCAATTATTTGCCGTCGCAAACGGAATAAGTTTATAAAAATTATAATAATTTTTGCCCGCACTCAACCGAAAGCCCTTGATTGGGCCCCGCCTGTGGGCACACCCTTTTATCTGCAGCCGGAGCAGTTTTTGCAATTCCCCGTGCAGGACGAGGGCTTTTTGCCAAGGCCGCCCACCACCGGCCCCGAATACGACCTTTCACAAAGGGTCTTGCACTGGGGACAGTACACAGGGTCGTCAAAGCGCTTGACAAGCTCTGAAAACTCCTTCCCGCAGGAAGGACATTTATAATCCAAAAAAGCCATGATCTCTCCTTAAATACCCGTTAATTTTACCACTTTAAGAGGATTTTTTCAAGCGTTTTTGAGGGGCGCGGCGATTTTTGCACCAAAAAGCCCGTACCTTTTGCCGCCACGCAAAAAAACACGCTTAAATATGCCCCAAAAAGGAAAAATGCCCCCAATATGGGGGCAAAAAAGGGGGATAAAACTATTTTTCTTCTACGGTAAGATATTTTAAGGGAGAGATGCTTTCACCGTTTTCCCACACTTCAAAGTGAAGGTGGGGGCCGTCTTTATATTCCTGCTTGTTGTTCGTTGAAACCTTGCCGATGACCTGGCCCTTTTCAATCTTCTGACCGGAGGCCAGGCCCTCGATGGGCTCGATGGAGTTATACACCGTCTTAAGGCCCTTGCCGTGATCGATTGTTACAGTGGTGCCCTTAAGATATGCCGTGGTGATGCTTTCCACCGTGCCGCCGTAAGCGGCAATAACGTCTGCGCCCTCAGCCCCGGCAAAGTCCATGGCAAGGTGACCCGTGTAAATACCAAGGGTATTGGAATACACCACCGTGCCGTCCGTATAATCCTTTATGGCCGTGCCCCCCGATACCGGGATCAAAAAGGTGATGATTTCAACAACCGGCTCCTTAGGGTCGTCCTCGGACGGATCGTCGGGCTTTTCCGCCTCAGGCGGGGTAACGCTGTCGCTTGGCTTGTCCACGCTTGTATCGGGCTTGGAAGATTCCGTTGGAACCTTACCCTCGGTATCCGGACTGACAGGGCCTATTGCAAAAAATACGGCAAGGGCCCCCACCGCCAGCACGAGAACGGCCGATAAAAGCCCGTAAGCAATTTTTCTTCTTTTTGAAATATTCTTTTCTTTCATAAAAAACCTCCAATTTATGTATTCCCCGTTTATCCGCCGCCTTAAAAGCCGCCAAAGATCACAGGGGTGCCAATGGTGCAGCCGCTCACGGTCTTTGCCGTTTGCAGGTTGACTTTTTGGCCGTTAATCAACCTATAGGCCGATATTTTGGGCGTATAGTAATATTTGATCTCTATGCCTTGGGCCCACTCCTCGTAAACGCATACGCACCCAAAGTCGGAAATAAACTCTCTTACAAAGCCTTGATCCCTTGTAAAAAGGCTTTGCCCCTCCACCTTCTTAAAATGATAAAATTTGTATATCTCCTCCGTCGGAAAGGTATAAAAGCACCCACTTGACCCATCGCCCACGCACACCGTATAGATACCGTCTCCCCCGGAAAAGACCGGGGCGCTTTGGGGGGCCACGCTGACGGCAAGACAGGCCGCAATTATAACGGCACAAATCCTTTTGACCATAAAAAAATCCCTACCTTGTACGGTAGAGATTGTTTCCACAATATTTCAGCTTTATACCACGGCGGGCTAAATTTCTTCAAGAATTTTACAGTACCCCTCCTGATACATGGCTTTTAAAAAGCTTTTTGACAAAGGTCCACCAAGCCTTATGGCGGTCTTTATCTTGGCGGGGGTGAACTCCCCACGGCGGTGACGGCCGCGATACACGCGGGACTCCCCTTCCTTCATCCTGTCGGAAAGGCTTCCCGCCAGTATAAGCTCCTCCTCAAAAAACGCAAGAGTGCTTTTCACACCGTCTATCTGCCCCTTTATATAAGGTTGTATATGGGGGGCAATAAGATGCTCCTCTATACCGAAAAGCTCCGCAAGCCTTTCCGTGTCAAATATGGGCTCAACCTCCAAAAAGGCACCCATATCAACCTTCATATATCCCCTTGCCGCAAGCAAAAGTGGGCCTATAACGCTGTTAACGCACTCATAAAGTGACGCCCCCGTCATTTTTGATAAAATAAGCCCTACATTAAAGCTGTCTAAAAATCCGAGGTGATCGCAAGCCTTTAAGGCAGGCAAAATTGCAAGCTGGCCTATT
>JAFWAM010000162.1 GCA_017507595.1 Clostridia bacterium | reverse complement strand
TTCCAACCTTGGTATATCCAGCTGTGACTTACTGATTACCCTCGGTGCACGTTTTAGTGACCGTGTAATAGGTAATGCGAATCACCGACGAAAACCGTATCAACGGTGCCCTTCCCACCATCAAGTATTTGCTTGACCAGGGCGCAAAGGTCATACTTTGCTCTCACCTCGGTAAGCCCCATAACGTTCTCGACGCTAAAATAAAATTAAACAAAAAGGAAAAGGCCGCTGTTGAGGCTTTGCCCGAGGCTGAAAGAGAGGCCGCTACCAACCAGTATATTGAAAAGGCACAAAAGGACTTTAAAAAGTTCACGTTAAAGCCCGTTGCTGAAAGACTCAAGCAGCTTCTTCCCGGCGTTAAGGTTGCTTTTGCCACCGACACCGTTGGCGAGGATGCTTGCCAAAAGGTTGCTGAAATCGGCGAGGGCGAAATCGTTCTTTTGGAAAATACCCGCTTCAACGCCGGCGAGGAAAAGCGTGACGAGGAATTCTGCCGTAAGCTTGCTCAGTTTGCAGAGGTTTACGTAAACGACGCCTTCGGCACGGCACACCGCTCCCACGCGTCAACGGCCGCCATCGTTGAATACGGCTTCGTTGATACTGCAGTTTGCGGCTTCCTTATCGAAAAGGAGCTTTCAGTTATGGCAGACGCCCTTGAAAACCCCGTTAGCCCCTTCGTTGCAGTTTTGGGCGGCGCAAAGGTTGCCGATAAGCTTAACGTTATTTCCAACCTTTTGGAAAAATGCGACACACTTATTATCGGTGGCGGCATGGCTTACACCTTTATGAAGGCCGTCGGCAAGGAAGTTGGTAACTCCCTCGTTGACGACAGCAAGATTGAATACTGCAACCAGATGCTTGAAAAGGCTAAGGCTTTAGGCAAGACTATTCTTCTTCCCATTGACACGGTAGTTTGCAAGGACTTCCCCAACCCCATCGACGCACCCGTTGAGGTAACAACCGTTTCCGCAGACGCAATCCCACAGGATATGCAGGGTCTTGACATCGGCGAAAAGAGCCGTGAGCTTTTTGCTTCCGCTATCAAGAGCGCTAAAACCGTTATCTGGAACGGCCCCATGGGCGTATTTGAAAACCCGACCCTTGCCGCCGGTACCAAGGCAATGGCACAGGCCCTTGCAGAAGCTAACGGCACGACCATCATCGGCGGTGGCGACTCCGCTGCGGCTGTTGCACAGCTTGGCTATGCCGATAAGATGACCCACATCTCCACAGGTGGCGGCGCTTCTTTAGAGCTTTTCGAGGGTAAAGTTCTCCCCGGTATTGCTTGCTTAAACGAAAAGGCATAATAGCTTTTTGCTAGTAAATAACAATGCGCGTCCAAAATGCTTGGACGCGCTTTTTTGATGACGTTATTGGTTTTTCGTGACAAAAATATAATTTTTAATGATGGAAAATTAAGATGATTTATTAAAAAAATCCCTCAAAAAAGGGCGATAATCGACCTATAGAGGGACTTTTTAATGATTTTTGAAGCTTTTTCGCCCCAAAAAGGGCGTTTTTAGCCGTTTTTGACAAAAAAAGGTCAAATCTTAATTTTTGCCCGTGGAGCCAAAGCCGCCTTCGCCGCGCTCCGTTTGGGTAAGGTCGTCGGACAAGACAAACTCCGGGGTAAGATAGGGCACGATGACAAGCTGGGCAACGCGGTCGCCGTACTTTACGGTGCGCGCCTCGTCAGAGTGGTTGTGTAGGGCGACAAGCACCTCCCCACGGTAGTCGCTGTCAATTACGCCCACCTTGTTGGCAGGGGCAAGGCCGCTTTTTGTTGCAAGGCCGCTTCTCGCAAAGATAAGCCCCACGAAGCTAACGGGTATTTCAACCGAAAGCCCCGTTGGTATCAAGGCGGTTTTGTTGGGCGAAATAGTGACGTCGTCACCGGCGGAGTACAAGTCCGCCCCGGCGGAAAATTCCGTGCCAAAAGTGGGGATAATCGACCTATTGGTCAACTTTTTGATTTTCACAGGGTGTTTTTCAATCATAAAAATAAAGCTCCTATCGTATAAATTATACCAATAAATCAAGGGGCTTGTCAAATGGTTAAGTAAAATTAAAAGCTGGTTTTAAAAAATAACTTTAAGGACTTTTATCGTTCTTTTAACTTATTTTGAATAAAATTTTCAAATCGGTATTGCAAAAGAGGATTTTTCGTGTTACAATAATAAAAAACCATTGGGGGGAATTATGGAACATAAGCTTACGCCCGGCAATCTTTTAAATCACGCAGGCAATCTTTGTGAGGCAGGGTATTCTACGGGCCTTGTTAAAATTTATGACCGAAAAATGATAAAGGCAGGGAAGCTCCGCATCAAAGAGTGGGATTATTACCTGATAACCGACGGCAAAAGGGCGGTGGCCCTTACCCTTGACGACAACAGCTATATGTCCATGGCGTCGGCAAGCTATCTGGACTTTGAAAACCCGTCCTACACCACCAAAAGCGAAATCAAGCTTATGTCGCGGGGCAAGCTGAACTTTCCGCCCTCTTACGAAAAGGGAGATATTTTTTATAAGTCCAAAAAGGTTGAGGGCAGCTTTATCAAGGAAAAATCCCGCCGCATCCTTAAATTTTTCTACAAGGATTTTCAGCCCGGCAAGGATTTTAAGTGTGAGCTTGTTTTAACTGACGAGCCCCACGACAAAATGGTTATTGCCACGCCCTTTTTAAAGCCAAAGCATTTTTATTACAACGCCAAGATAAACTGCATGCGTGCCGAAGGCTTTGTTTCCATCGGCGACGAGGTCTACAACTTTTCAGTTGACGACACCCTTGGTACCCTGGATTGGGGCAGGGGGGTGTGGACCTATAAAAACGTTTGGTATTGGGGCAGCCTTTCCTGCTACCTTGACGACGGCAGAAGATTCGGCTGGAACATCGGTTACGGATTTGGGGATACCTCAAAGGCCTCCGAAAATATGATCTTTTTAGACGGCGTTTGTCACAAGCTTGACAAGGTAACCTTCAATATTCCCAAGACCGCCGACGGCAAAAAATACGATTATATGTCCAAGTGGACCTTTACCGATAACGAGGGCAGGTTTAACGTTGAGTTTACGCCCATTATCGACAGGTGTGACAATACTGATCTTCTCGTTCTTTGCAGCAAGCAGCATCAGGTCTTTGGTAAAATGAACGGCTTCGTTATTTTAGACGATGGCACACGGCTTGAGGTAAAAGACAAGCTTGGCTTTGCCGAAAGGGTCTTTAACAAATGATAAAAAACTAAAAAGTCCGCCAATAGGTCGGTTATCGACGTCTTTTGGCGGTTTTTTTGCGCCCATTTACCAAGGATAACGCAACAACTTTTATATAAAAAAATAAAAAAGACGATCAAAGATATTGACAACGGCTACCAAGTGTGATATATTTATCTTGTTGTGATTACAACAAGGTGGAGAAGGATTATGGAAACACGGTTTACGGCTTTTACCGTGCTGATTGCAAAAATCGGCAGGGCCATACACAAAATCAAAACGGAAGAAATGGCGGAGTTTAACCTTAAAAGCTCCCACGTGACCTGTCTGTATTATTTATATAAGACGGGTGGGATTACCGCCAAGGAGCTTTGCGACATAAGCTCTGAGGATAAGTCCAACATTTCCCGTGCCATAAAGCATCTTGAGGGGGAGGGGTATCTTTATTGCAACACCTCAAAGGCAAAAAGATACCAGGACGTCATCCGTCTTACGGACAAGGGCGCCAATCTTGGCAAAAGACTTGCCCAAAAAATTGACCGTATTGAGGCCGCCGCGGGAAGGTTCGTTTCCGATGATGCAAGAGAAGTCCTTTACAAAAGCCTTGCCTCAATTTGCGACAATCTTGAAGCAATTTGCGGCGATTACGATCGCAAATAGTTGGACAGGCAAAAGGTCGCTAAAGCAAAAAGTGGGCCTATAAGTCGTTTATCGCCATATTTTTGCAAGAAAAAGGCACGCATTAATTTAAAAATCATGCTTTAAAGCAGATTTTATTTATATATTAATTATCTAACGAATATTAATAAATTTCACTTAAGTAATATCAAAATTTTCAGTTGACAATTGATTTTTTCACTCTTTAATGATATAATAATCAAAAAGGAGAAATCACCGATGAGCATAGGAAGAAAAATTTTAATGATAATCACCATCGTCGTCACCTTGGCGGCCGCGGTGGCAAACGGTATATTCGGGGGGCTTTTTATTAAAGTTCTCACCGCCCCGGAGGAGGGTGTTGCCCTTACGCTTCTGGTCTTTTTACCCCTGTGGATAGCCGTGAGGATACCACTTTTTCTCACGTCGTCGATCCTTTCCTTTGTCAGCTTTAAAAAGGTGTCAAAGCTAATGATCATCTGCTTTGCGGTGGCGGCAATAAGCGTTGCATTTGCCTGGGGCGCTTTAAAATATTTTTCAAACGAGCAAAACCAAGCCTTTTATCAGGTTGTCAGTTTAATATCCGGGCATATCCCACTTGGGGCGATTTAGGCCTTGCAAAGGGATCAAAACAAAACCCCGCGATAAAAAGATAAGGGCCTTATTTAAAAGGCTTAGACACGGCGTGATCATATGAAGACAAAAAAGAAGAAAAAATGGATAAAGTGGCGCCATAAGCTGATTACCGCCCTGGTCCGCCCCTTATTCAGCCTTTGGGCAAAGCTCAAATACGGCTTTAAAAAGGGTGACTTTGACGACAGCAAAAAGCGGCAATATCTTATAATAAGCAATCATCAGACGGCCTTCGATCAGTTTTTCGTGGGGCTTATGTTCAAGCGCCCGCTGTACTACGTTGCCTCTGAGGATCTTTTTGCCAAGGGCTTTTTATCCAAGCTTTTGACCTTTGCCGTCGCGCCCATCCCCATTAAAAAATCCATGACCGATATCCGTGCCGTCATGACCATGCTAAAGGTGAGAAACGAGGGCGGAAGCATCGCTATCTTTCCCGAGGGCAACAGGACCTTCAGCGGCAAGACGGGCTTTATAAAGCCGTCTATCGTCAGCCTTATCAAAACCCTTAAGCTGCCCCTTGTGATCATGAATATCGAAGGCGGCTACGGCACACAGCCCCGTTGGGCGGACAAGACCAGAAAGGGTAAAACTTATATTTCGGTCAAGACCGTCGTGGAGGCTGAGGATTTTTTAAAGCTTTCCGACGAGGACCTTTACGACGTGATAAAGGAAAATCTTTACGTCAGCGAAGGTCGCCCAACGGGTAATTATCCCGGCAAAAATCGGGCGGAATACCTTGACAGGGCAATGTACGTCTGCCCCTACTGTGGGCTTTCAAGATTTTATGCAAAAGGCGATCATATTACCTGCACGACCTGTAACCGCACCGTCCTTTACGGAGAGGACAAGGTCCTTAAGGGGGTCGGGTTTGACTTCCCCTTTGAATACGTTGAGGGCTGGTACGATTATCAGACGGAGTTTTTAAACGGCCTTAAGATAAAGGATTATCTAACCGCGCCCATGTGGGACGACAGGGTCTGCCTATACGACGTTGTGGACGGCAAAAAGCGCGTCGTGATCGAAAAAAACAGCAACGTATTGCTTTTTTCCGACCGTTATGAGTTCACCGTGGGGGACGAAAGACTTGTTTTCCCCTTTGATGGGATAACGGCGGTAACCGTCCTTGGACGCAACAAGGTGGATGTTTATAAGGACGGAAAGATATATCAGTTAAAGGGCGACAAGCACTTTAACGGGCTTATTTTCACCAACGTGTACTATCACTATCTTAACGAGACTAAAGGAGAAAATTATGATAAATCTCTTGACAAATTCGACGGACGAATTGGTAAATTTCTGGGACTTTGAGGCCTGGGGCTTTTTGATGGTTTTAAGCGCCCTTTTAGTGAGCCTTATTCTTGCAAACGTCCTTAAAAAGACCGTGGGGTTTTTGAAAAAGTCACTTATCCCAACCTCAGTTCTGGGCGGCGTGATCCTTCTTATCATATCCTTTGTCTACACCATGATAAGGGGCCAAAATCCCGACGGCACGTGGGAGAATATCTTTAACCTTCCTTTCTTCGGCGGCAAAGGCCTAAGGGTATTATACATAATAGCATATCACGGCCTTGCCATTGGCTTTATCGCTTCAAGCTTAAAGTCCTCCAAGCCCGGCAAGGGCAACAAGAGGGCCGCTGAGGTTTTCAATACGGGCGTTACCACCGTCGCAACATATCTGATCCAAGCCGTTTTGGGTCTTGGCATAACCTTACTTTTAGCATATACGGTCATGCCCGATCTTTTCAAGGCGGCAGGTGTGCTTTTACCATTTGGCTACGGCCAGGGCACGGGCCAGGCCCTTAACTGGGGTACCGTTTATCAGACCGACCATCAGTTTGAGGGCGGCGCAAACTTCGGTCTTACCGTTGCGGCCCTGGGTTTTTTAAGCGCAAGCATCGGCGGCGTTATTTATCTTAATATTATGAAGAAGAAAGGCAAGCTCATCTCAAAGGGCGAGGACCTTTCCGAAGGCCTTTCAGAGCAATCCGTCAAGGGCCCCAACGAAACCCCCTTCGTTGAAAGCATTGACAAGCTTTCACTTCAGCTTGGCTTTGTTCTTCTCGGCTACGTTTTATCCTTCGTGCTTATGTGGGGGCTTTCAAAATTGATACCCTCAATGCAGGCAACCATTTACGGCTTTAACTTCCTGTTCGGCGTATTAAGCGCTCTGCTTATCAAGGTGGTCATTAAGCTTTTGAAAAGGATCGGGGCCGTCAAAAAGGATTACGTAAACAACTTCCTGATGGACAGGATAAGCGGCTTTGCCTTTGACCTTATGATAGTTGCCGGCTTTGCCGCAATAGAGCTTCAGCTTCTTGCGGATTACTGGCTTGTCCTTCTTATACTGGGCGTCGTTGGTGCAGTTTCCACTTATTTTTACAATCTGTTTATCGCAAGAAAGTTCTTCCCCGACTACGCTGACGAGCAGTTCATGGCCATGTACGGCATGCTTACGGGCACGGCCTCAACGGGCATGATGCTTTTAAGAGAGGTCACGGACAAGCCTTCCTTCGCGCAGGAAAATTTAGTTTATCAAAACCTTCCCGCCATCGTGTTTGGCTTCCCGATGATGCTTCTTGCAAAGCTTGCCCCAACAGACCCCGTAAAGACCTTTATTATACTTGCGGCTTTTCTTGCGGTCATGAACGTAATACTTT
>JAFWAM010000161.1 GCA_017507595.1 Clostridia bacterium | reverse complement strand
TTCGTCCGTATGAGCCTCGGCGGCGTCAAGGACGAGGCAGAGGTCCGCGGCCACCGCAAGACTTATATCGGCGCAATGCCCGGCAGGATAATCTACGCCTTAAAGAGCGTCGGCGTATCAAACCCCGTGTTCCTTCTTGATGAGATCGACAAGCTTTCATCAGACCTTCGCGGCGACCCGGCAAGCGCCCTTTTAGAGGTCTTGGATCCCGAGCAGAATAAAACCTTCCGCGACAGGTATATTGAAATACCCTTCGACCTTTCGGACGTGCTTTTCATAACGACGGCAAACTCCCTTGAAACCATCCCCGCGCCCCTTCTCGACCGTATGGAGGTTATTTCCCTTGACGGCTACACCCGTGAAGAAAAGCTGGAGATAGCCAAGCGCTATCTCGTACCCAAAAAGCTCAAGGCAAACGGGCTTTGGATAAGCACGTGGAAATCACCGACGACGGGTTAGAGGCTATTATCAAAGGCTACACCTTAGAGGCCGGCGTCAGAAGCCTTGAAAGAAAAATCGACGGCGTTATGCGTAAAATTGCCACCAAGCTTGCCGAAAAAGGCCGCATAAGAAAGCAGGTGGTCACCGCCAAAAACTTGAGCGCATACCTTGGCTCTCCCAGGTATCTTGACGACGAAACCCTTCAGGCCGACGAGGTAGGTGCGGCAACGGGCCTTGCATGGACCATGTACGGCGGCACCACTTTGACGATAGAAGTCAACGTTATGCCCGGCAAGGGAGAGATACTCCTCACCGGTAAGCTTGGCGACGTCATGAAGGAATCCGCCCGCGCCGCATTAAGCTATATCCGTGCCCACGCCGACAAATACGGTATTTCACAGGATTATATATCCTCAAAGGATATACACATACACGTTCCCGAAGGCGCAACCCCCAAGGACGGCCCCAGTGCGGGCGTAACCATGGCCACGGCCCTTTTATCAGCCTTCACCGACAAAAAGGTAAGAAAGGACGTTGCAATGACTGGTGAGATCACCTTAAGGGGGAAGGTTCTTCCCATCGGCGGCCTTAAGGAAAAGGCTCTTGCCGCATTCAGGTCGGGCATCAACAAAATAATTATTCCCGCTCAAAACAAAAAAGATATTGAGGATATCCCCAAAAACATTGCAAGTCAGATGGAAATCATCCCCGTTTCGGAGGTTTCCGAGATCTTCTCACTTGCCATAAGGGATATTGACAAAAGGTAAGATATGAAGTTCACACCGCCAAAATTTATTACGTCAGCCGCCGATAAAAGGGGGTTTTTACAGACCGACAAGCCCATTATTTGTATTACGGGTAAGTCAAACGTTGGCAAAAGCTCCTTTATCAACATGCTGGCAATGCAAAAAAAGCTGGCAAAAACGTCCAACACCCCGGGTCGCACACGCTTGGTTAACTATTTTGATTTCGGCGAATTTATCCTTGCAGACCTTCCCGGCTACGGCTACGCCCAGGTCTCCAAGACGGAAAAGGAAAAATGGGGCAAGACCCTGGATGATTTTTTCCGCATGACCGATATTACCTTGGCAATTTCCCTCGTTGACATCCGTCACGACCCTACCGAGGACGACAAGATGATGATAAAGTATCTTTACGCACAGATAATCCCGTTCGTTCTCGTTGCGACCAAGGCCGACAAGATCGCCAAAACCAAGGTCAAAGCTCAGGCCGCACAGGTGGCGGCTAAGCTTGGTCTTTCAGGTGGGGATATTATTCCGACCTCATCGGAGACCCGCCTCGGCCGTGACCAGGTATTTTCAGTCATTTACAAGGCCCTTTCCTCTAAGGGCGAGGGCGATTTTGACGGCGATGAAGACGCCGATATAGACGTACAACAATGAATTTGTACTGATTTTTCAATAACGTGAGGTATTTTTATGAACGTTCAGGAATTTTTAAACACTTCATACACGGCATTTCACACCGTTGACAACTGTTCTCGCATACTTGCCCAAAACGGCTTTATCCCTTACGACAGGGGCGTAAAGGCTCAAAAGGGCGGCAAGTATTTTATAAAGAAAAACGGCAGCGCCCTCATTGCCTTTAAGGTAGGCGATCTGTCAAGCTACGCTTTTAACGTTGCAGGCTCCCACACCGATTCACCCGTCTTAAAGGTCAAGGGGAGAAAGCTTATCAAAAGTCCCCAGGGCTACAGGATCAACGTTGAAGCCTACGGCGGGCTTATAAGATACTCCATGATGGATATTCCCTTAAAGATTGCGGGCAGGGTATTTTTATCCACCGAGGCCGGCGTTAAGGAAGCCCTTATCGAAAGTGATTTCACAGTCAATATTCCAAGCCTTTGTATTCACCATAACCCGGAGGTCAACGACAAGCTAAGCCTTAACGTTCAGGTGGATATGCTTCCACTCATCGGCGGTGAGGAGGAAGACCTTTACAAGGTGCTTTGTGGCGATAACGAGGTTATAGACGGAGATTTATTCGTTGTTCCTCGGGTAAGCGCTTTTTTAAGCGGCGCAAGATCAGACCTTTTATGCGCACCCAGGATAGATAACCTTACCAGCGTATATACGTCCTTGAACGCCCTTTTGGACGCGCAGCCCAAAGGCGTTTCGGTGTGCTGCTTCTTCGATAACGAGGAGATCGGCAGCCACACCAAGCAGGGTGCTCACTCGGCCTTTTTACCCGCCCTTTTAAAGCGTATAAACAGCGATTTGGGCATGAATGACAGCGATTATCAAAAGGCTATCGACAACGGTATGTGCCTTTCCATTGACAACGGCCACGCCGTCCATCCCGCTCACCCCGAAAAAAGCGAC
>JAFWAM010000160.1 GCA_017507595.1 Clostridia bacterium | reverse complement strand
TTTTTTGTTTTATCCCCTTTCATAAAAAAATAAGGGCCTTTAAGATGCTTTCTTAAAGGCCCAAAATGTTAACAAATCAAATGTTTTTCTTGTAAATAAGATAAAGTCCCCTTAAAACCAAAGCTTCGTCCAGGGTGATCTGACGCTTGCAGTGGCAAACGATGGAGGATGCAAGTCCGCCCGTTGCGTATACGGGTAAGGAAAGCTTAAGCTCGCCCTCGATGCGGTCTATCATGCCGTCAACCATGGCGGCGTTGCCGTAAACCGCGCCGGAGCGCATACAGTCAGCCGTGTTCTTGCCTATTGCGGACGGTGGCGGGGCGAGGCTGACCTTGGGAAGCTGCGCCGTACCCGACGATAATCCCTCAAGCCCCATCATAACCCCCGGCATAATAGCAACGCCGGAAAACGCGCCGTCCCCGTCAAGATAAATTATCTTAGTTGCCGTACCCATATCAACGATAAGGGCGGGTGCGCCGAAAGATTCCTTCACGCCGACGCAGGCACAGATAATATCCGCACCAACGGTGGAAGGATCGTCGCAACGAAGCTGAAGGTCCGTTTTGATCTCGTGACTTACTATCAAGGGCTTTACCCCGAATAACCGACTTATGGCCTCACTTACGCGTCCATTTAGGTCCGGAACGACTGACGATATCACGGCGCCCTTAAGTGTCTTTTTTTTAGCGCCGTAGCCTTTCAGATCTGAAACTGATTTTGATACGTATTGGTCCTCGGTTTTGAATTTTTCGGTGGGAAAGTTAACTACAAACTCAAGCCTTTCACCGCAAAATCCGCCAAAGGCAACCTGGGTGTTGCCGATATCTACTGTAAGAATCATAATATAATGCCGTGAACCATAATAACAGGTTCGCCCTGACCCACGTCAACGTAAGCAATAGTTTCACTGCCAATTGAAATCATTTTCTTTTCCATAAAAATTCTTCGAAAATTAAATTTTGATCTTGCCGTCGCCAAGGTTTGTAAAGCCAAGAACGATAGCGGCAAAGGAGGAAGGATCCTCATACATGCTGGCATGCCCCGACCCGTTTATGGTCACGTAGGAGCTGCCTTTGATCTTTTCGTGTAAAAGTATCTGCTCCGTCGGCGGAACAAGACAGTCCTCCGACCCGGAAATAATAAGCGTCGGGCAGGTAATCTGCGAAACCTTGTCCGTATAATCGTAATCCCTTGAGCTATCAGTAAGCCTTATAAGGCTTTCAAGGACGTCCTCGCGGGAGAAGTATGCCTTTAAGGTTTCCTCACGGGTGTCCATCCAAGCCTTTTCTCTTTCGAAAAAGCCCGTTGAATATATTACGGGGATGGTCGTAAGGTAGTAAGCGTAGCCGTCCTTAAAGGAAGCAACGGCGTTCCAGCCGTCACCGATTTTCCTGAGCCAATCGGACGTCCTTGCGGCAGTATTTGCAAGAATAAGCCTTCTTACGCGGTTTGGGAATCTTACCGCGTACTGAACGGCAATTTCGCCACCGTAGGAAATACCCATGATGCTTACCCTGTCGTAGGGCAATATGTCAATAAGGGCGTTTAAAAGCCTGACCTGAATATCGTGATCGTAGCTTTCCGTCATGCGGGCGCTTTGACCCTGGTCGAAAAAGTCAACCAAAATCGCAACGTTGTTCTTAGAAAAATCGGGGATAAAAGGCTTCCAACTGTTGGTGGACATCATTATGCCGTTTAAGATAACGATGGGCTCGCCGTGGTCGCCGTGGACCTCGTAATATACCTTTTTGCCTTCAAAAAGAAATTCTGCCATAAAAACACCTTATTCAACGATAATACCGAGGGCAATAGCTTCCTTCTTGATCTGTTCTCTGAAGGATAGTACACCCCTATGTTTATGCATAAAGGGGCCTATAAGCCCCTTATCAAGCAATTTTGATTACGCAAAGAATTCTTCAACGTCCTTTGCCAAGGTATCCAGACAGTCAACCATTGGTGAGTGGCCGCAGTTTGGATACGCGTAAAGCTTAGCGTTTTCCCTTAAAGCGTTATAGTTATCCATTACCATATAGTTTGGAACGACAACGTCCTTTTCGCCCGTGGTGAAAGCAGTTGGGCATTTAACCTTTGCAATACTGCCGTCACCCAAGCCGTAAGGCGTTGCGTCGTTTGACATATTAAAGGTTGCAAGTGACCAGTCGATATCAACAAGGTTTCTTTGCTTTAAGGTTTCTTCAATCCATAAAGCGCTGTCTTCTTTTGAAGGCTTGTTTACCGTGTAGATT
>JAFWAM010000159.1 GCA_017507595.1 Clostridia bacterium | reverse complement strand
CCTTAAGTATAACGCCACATACAGTTTAATTATACAATATTATATTAAAAAAATCAATACTAAATCAATAAAAATTATTTTTTGGTGAAATTTTTAAAGATTTTTTTGCTAAAATCACGCAAAAAAGTGGCGATAACCGACCTATTGCCCCACTTTTTAAAAAACTAAGGCCGCGACACACGCCTTAAAAATAAGCGCATACGTCACGGCTTTAAATAAAAAAGTATTGATTTTTTGTTAATTTTTGACTTCAGGCTCGGCTGAAATATTCTTTCTTTGCTTGAAGTTCAAGCCCTTAAGCTTGTTGTAATAAGCCAGATTTTCGATTAAAAGCTTCATGATCTTATCAAGACCGCTGCCCTTACGATAGTCGGCCTCAAACATCCAGTCTACTCTTTCGTGCTTTAATAGAGGTGCCGCCTTGCCCTCCTGCCCCTTGTGATAGATGGCGATGGAGTGGCCGCCCGACTGCTTGACGAGCTTCATACAAGGCACGTCCGTAAGGCCGTCGCCAATATAGATCATATTGCTGAACTGTACGCGGCGGTCGTAATCGGGACGGGAGTTGTTAAGGTCAACGTCGTTGTGGATGTCAAGTACGCCTTTATTGATGCGGTACACAAACTGGGTCTTGTTGGTGTAGTTGACGGCTGTTTTCGGCCATACGGCATAGCCGTCCTTGTATAAAAATTCGCAGGCGTAGATGCGCTTGAAGTATTTGGCGATGGAAGTCCCCTCGATAATCTCCTTAAGGCCGGAGGAAAGAACGTAATGCTCCACCTTGACGCCGGCGTCCTTTGCGTAAGCGTTGATCCTTTCAAACCAGCCCTCAACACCGGGGTGGTACTCAATGTCCTTGCCGCAGGCAACGAGGGCCTCCCTTTTTAGCGGCGTGCCGGCATTGTTTGCCTTGTCGATCATGCAGTACATATAGGTAAGGATGCTGTCCATCTGCTCCTCCTCGCCAACCTTGGCGGTAAGGTCCCAGAAATCGTTTGCATCCATCCCCACGCTTGGGATAAAGGTATACTCCTGCATGTCGCGGGTGCAAAGGGTCTTGTCAAAATCGTACATTATGGCGATAATTGGTTTTTTCATAAATTCCTTAAAGAAGACCTTTTTTTCTTTTTTTGGCCTTCACATAAAAGTATTATAACACACGGACGGTATTTGTCAAGTGTTTTTTTAAAATAAGGGTTTTTGGCGGTGTTTTGGGGCGCTTCCAGGGTAAAAAGCATCGCCTTTTTGCGGATTTTAAATCAAAAAGTCAGCCTATAAGCCCGTTATCCCCTGTTTTTAAGATTTTTGCTAAGACTTTAAGATTTCCTTTTTGTGCTGCAGGGTATAAAGCCTGTGGTACTTACCCTTCAGGCCCAGAAGGGTATTGTGATCGCCCTGCTCCACGATCTTGCCGTGGGATAAAACGATAATATTATCCGCGTGCTGAATGGTTGAAAGCCTGTGAGCAACGATAAGCATGGTGCCGATGGTCATCATTTTTTCCAGAGAGTTCTGGATAAGGACCTCAGTTTCCGTATCGATATTGGCAGTGGCCTCGTCCAGGATAAGGACGTCGGGCTTGTGGATAATGGTCCTTGCAAAGGACAAAAGCTGTCTTTGACCTGCGGAGAAGTTATTGCCGCGCTCCCTTACCACCTCGTCAAGGCCGCCGTCAAGACGGTTGATAAATCCGTCGGCGTTGACGTATCTGCAAACGGACATTACCTCCTCGTCGCTAACACCCTCCTTTCTTAAAAGGATGTTGCTTCTTATAGTGCCGGAGAAAAGGAAAACGTCCTGAAGCATCTGTCCGAAGTGCTTGCGAAGGGATGAAATTTTAATTTTGCGTATGTCAATGCCGTCGATAAGTATCTCTCCCTTCTGGAATTCATAATTCCTGCAGATAAGGGACAGTATTGTGGTCTTTCCCGACCCGGTTGACCCGACGAAGGCCACGGTCTGGCGAGGGCTGACGTGGAAGGACACTCCCTTTAAGACCCATTCGCCCGGGAGGTAGCTGAACCAAACGTCCTTAAACTCTATCTCGCCGCGGATGCTTTCAAGCTCTATGGCGTCGTCGGCGTCCTTCATGGTGGGCACGATATCCATAATGGAAAATACCTTTTCCGCCGAGGCAAAGGCCGATTGAAGCCAGCTGAACTGCTCCGCCAGACTTTGAATAGGGTTAAAGAATTTGGATATATACATATAGAAGATAACCACCGTTTCGCCCGTGACCACCTGACCAAGCCAGACGCTTTCCTTAATATACCCCATACTGCCCAGATAAAACAGGCATAAGACAGAGGATATATAAAGCATATAGACCAAGGGGCGGAAGATGCTGAAAACAAAGATCTGCTCTCTTTTAGCCTTGCCAAGGTCGTTGGACTTTTTGGTGAATTCCTCAAGCTTTTCACTTTCGCGGTTAAAAATCTGCGTGATCTTGATACCCGAAAGGTTTTCCGAAAGGAAAGTATTGATGTCGGTGGTCCTGTCCTTTGTCTTGCGGTAAGCCCGCCTTGAAAACTTACGGAAGATAACCGTGAACAGCACCACGAAGGGTGTAAAGCACAGCACCATCAGGGTAAAGACGTAGTTGACAAAAAGCATGGCAACCAAAATGCCCATTACCAAAAAGATGTTTTTAACAAGGTTGACCAAAAGGTTGGTAAACATCATTGATACTGCGTTGACGTCGTTGGTGGCACGGGTAACCAGCTTGCCCACGGGTATCTGGTTGAGCTGATCGTGGGAAAGGGATTCTATATGGGTAAAGATGTCCTCCCTCATGGTGGAAACTATGCTTTGCCCCGTCTTTTGCAGTAAAATGGCCTGCACGTAGGTACAAACGAGGGAAAATATAAGTATGCTTGCGTAAAGACCTACCCCAAGATAAAGCCTTTCAAGGGTAAAGTCCCCTGCCACCATTTTTTCTATATTGCCCATAATGACGGGGGCAATAACGTCGTAGGCAATGGAGAAAAGCACCAAAAGTCCTACCAGGATAAAGCGCTTATAGTAGGGCCTGGCGTATCTTAAAAGGCGCTTAACTATCTCGCCGTCCTTCATGTTGCGGTCAAAGCCCATGGTGGCCTTTTTATCCTTTACGCTGACGTAGGCAATGATGAGGATCGTCGATATGGCGCCGAGAATTGCGCCAACGATTAAAAGAGGTAAAAAGTCAGGCATTTACGTCACCCCCCGTTTCCTCGTCAAGGCGCTGAAGGTCAACCATCCTG
>JAFWAM010000158.1 GCA_017507595.1 Clostridia bacterium | reverse complement strand
CGTTTCAAAAAGGGCCATTACGGCCACGGCCTCCTTAAAGTCGTAGGACCCGTCCAAAAACCCAAGGACGATGGCGCCCACGGTTGCAACCGCCATAAGAAAATTTTCGTCAAAGACCCTGCCGCGGATCATACCGACGGCGGCACCCATAAGGACGTCGTATCCTATTATTAAATACCCGACAAGGGATAAAACGGCCTTATAGGTTGTGGGCAACGGAAAAGCAATAACCGTTATCAATATCAAAAAGGCAGGTATTATCCTGAAAAGCTTTAATTTTTGTTTCCTGCTCATATAAGCCTCTTAAGAATAAATATGATCGCGTTTTAACAAAAAGTCCTTCTATAAGTCGATTAACAGCGGCTTTTATTTAATGGTAAAGCCGCGCTCTATCCGTTTGCACCTGTGCTTTATCTCCTTTAAAAGGTCTTTTTCCAAAACACTGTCGTCAAAATCCAACACAAGCTTTTGCATGATAAAGCTAAGGTTTGCCCCGTTGACGCCGGGAATCTTTTTAATTGCTTCCTCGCAAAGATTGGCGCAAACCGAACAGTCTACCTCAACAAAGTAAGTCTTTTTCATAAAATTCTCCTGAATAGACAAAGACAATTAAACGATTGTTTAATCGTGTTTATATTATACACCCCGAATTTACCCTTGTCAACAAATTATAATGATTAAACGGTTGTTTAATTGTCTATTTTGTGCTAAAATATACTTGAAGGAGGCTTTTATGGAAGAATTTTTAACCCACGACCACGGTGAAGTCAGTTCACCCATCCTTAAAAAGTATTTATCGTCCTACGACTTTAAGCAGGTTGCGGACGTGTTTTCCCAGCTTGGTGACGGCACCAGGCTGAAGATTTTTTGGCTTTTGTGCCATACGGAGGAATGCGTCATCAATATTTCCACCTATCTTGACATGACAAGCCCCCTCGTGTCCCACCACCTGAAAAAGCTTAAGGAAAGTGGCCTTGTTACCTCACGCAGGATAAAAAAGGAGGTCTTTTATAAGGCCGCCGACAGCGAAAAGTGCGCCCTTTTGCATACGGCGATCGAGGCCGTGATGAACTTTTCTTCCTGCATTTTAAAATAGCAATTTTTATCTGTTTTATAAAAATTAAACGCAAAAAATAAAAAAGCGCAGAAATCTTTCTGCGCTTTTTTGTTATTAACGGGCCTATAGCCCGACTTTTTGTTTTTTTAGGCTTTTTAGTTAAGGCATTTTTTAACGCACTCTAAAGCGGCGGCGACGGTATCGTCCATGTCGTAATATTTATATCCGCCAAGTCTTCCGCCAAAGATGACCTTATCTTGACGCGACGCAAGCACGCTGTAAAGCATGTACTTTTCGCCGTTCTTTTCGTCGTTGACGGGATAATAGGGATACTTACCCTTTTCAACAGAAACGGGGTATTCCTTGGTGATCACGGTAAAATTTGTGTCGTTGCCCTTTTCAAAATGCTTATGCTCGATTATCCTGGTGTAAGGGACTTCCCTTTCGGTGTAGTTGACAACGGCGTTGCCCTGGAAGTTTGGCGTATCAAGCCTTTCGGTTTCAAACCTTAAGGAGCGGTACTCCAGCTTGCCGTGCATATAGGCGAAATACTCGTCAATGGCGCCCGTGTAGATAACCTTGTCAGCCATGGCCTCGTACCCGTCGCGGTCGGATAAAAAGTCTTGGTTAAGCCTGACCTCGATGCCGTCGAGAAGGGCCTCTATCATGGCAGTATAGCCCCCCTTAGGTATGCCCTGATAGGTGTCGTTGAAGTAATTGTTGTCGTAAGTGAACCTTACGGGGATCCTTTTTATGATGGAAGCGGGAAGCTCCGTTGCGCTTCTTCCCCATTGCTTTTCGGTGTAGCCCTTGATAAGGGTGTTGTATACGTCTGCACCGACCAAAGACAGGGCCTGCTCCTCAACGTTTTGTGGGGCGGGGTTTTTTACGCACTGGGAAGCAAGCTTTTCTCTTGCCTCGTCAGGGGTAACGGTGCCCCAAAGGGCGTAAAAGGTGTTCATGTTAAAAGGCAGGTTATAAAGCTTGCCCTTATAGTTTGCCATTGGGCTGTTGACAAATGGCACGAAGGTTGCGTATTTGTTTACGTAATCCCATATTTCCTTGTCGGATGTGTGGAAAATGTGGGCACCGTACTTGTGTACCTGAATGCCGTCTACGTTTTCCGTGTAGCAGTTGCCGCCAACGTGGCTTTTGGCGTCGATAACAAGGCATTTTTTGCCCGCATTGGTCATTTCTCTTGCAAAAACGCTGCCGAAAAGCCCTGCGCCTACTATCAAATAATCGTACATATAATCACCCCAGTTTTACGTGTTTGCATAAAAATTTATAGCTTGCCGTGGTAACCCAGCCCTTCATCTTCCAAGGCATTGGGTTTAAAAGTGCGTAGGTCGATCTGTACTTCATCTTTCTGTACAGCTTTTTATCCCTTTCCTTAAGGTCCTGCCACATCTTTTTTAAGAGAGCGCGGCGCTGGGGAGAATCCTCCGCCATAGTGAAAAAGGCCGTGTTCATTAAGATATTTCTTAATATATGGTAGGAAAGCTTCCTTTCCTGTCGGCACATGGATCTGATCTCATCATAGGTATGGGCCTTGAACATCAGGTCCATAACCCTTATTTGCTGCTCGTATCTTTTGACAACGTTGGCGATATTTACCGACTGATCGCTTCTTCCGATAAAGTAGTGATAAAGGTCGATGTCCATATAGTAAAGCTTCTTCATCCCGTGAAGGGGCTGGTAAGCAAAAATGTTGTCAACGTAAAATGTGTGCTCGGGAAGCACGACCCCGGTTGCCCTTAAAGCCTCCGTACGGTAGTAAAGTGAGTGCATCAAAAGCATCTTCCAAAGCCTTAAAGGCCTTATTTCCTTCCAGGTGAAAAACCTGTCCACGGGGAACTTTTTTCTGTAATGGCTGACGTAGGTCGTCTGGTCCTCAACGTGGTCGTAAACGAAGTTACAAATATATAAGTCTGCATAATCGTTGTTTTTGACGTGCTCTCTCAGCTTTTCCATAAAGACCTTGATGGCCTCGCCGTCCAGCCAGTCGTCAGAGTCAACCACCTTATAATACATCCCCGTGGCGTTTTTAAGCCCTGCGTTTACGCCTGAGCCGTGGCCGCCGTTTTCCTTGTGGATGACCTTTACGATGTCGGGGTATTTATTGGCGTATTCGTCGGCGATCTCCGCCGTTTTATCCTTTGAGCCGTCGTTGACGATGATGATCTCACAATCGTCCCCTGCCTTAAGCAAGCTTTCAACACAGTTTGCAAGATAATCCTGCGAGTTGTAGCTTGGCACGGCAAAAGTAATGAGCTTCATTTATACTCCTCCTTTTATGGCGGCGGTTTTTATTAAAAGCCTTCGCGCCGACCATAAGCCTTTTATATATTGTAGAGCCAAAGGGCGGTTAAAGTCAAGGGTTTTTTGATGTGTTAAGGTTTTTTCTTGCCCTTGGCCATATCTTAACAAAAAAAACCGCGCCCCGCGTAAGGGTTTTCCTTCCGCGGGGCAGTGGTGATTATTTTGCCGCCGCCCTGCCCCAAAAGGGACCTCGACTTTTAGCAAAATCATTGATAATCGGCACATAGGCCAATATTTTTAGTTTTTAGCGGCCTCTAAAGCCTTTTCCTTTTCTTCGATGGCAACGCAAACTTCTTCGTAAGCTGCGTCGATTTTTGCCTGAATGGTTTCAACCTCAGCGGCCTCGGCCTTTTCAAGGCTGTCGTTTAAAGCAAGGTATCTTAAGGCCTTGTTGCTTGCAAGGCTGGCAGCCTTTGCGGCGTTCTGCTCTAAGGTAAGCTTTTTGGATTCAGCTTCAAGCTTTTCGGTCTTTGCAAGCTGTGCGGCAAGGGCGTCAGCGGCAACGCCGGCTTCAACCATTTTGTTGTATTTTTCTCTCTGCTTTTCAGCTTCCTTATGGATGTCGGGGAAGATGATCTTAAAGATGGGGAAGAATACTATCATGGAAACGCCGCCCGTTATAAAGGTCTTGATCAAAGCGATGATCCAATCGGCCCAGTCCCACCATAAAAGTAAGGGATTGATAATGCCCCAAACTGCGTTTACGCCTACGGAAATACCTACCCAACCGATAAAGTACCAGATGGCCTGGATCCAGGGATTGCCCTTTGACTTGAAGGTGATATTCCTCTGTAAGGGGAAGTTGATGCACTGGGCGGTAAATACTGCGATCTCAAATGCGATAAAGTTGCCAAGACCTGACATTTGAAGCTTGCCAAGACCAAGGGTGAAGAGTGCGACCTGCTCCTTAGTGGAGGCAAGGGCGATGGACCCGTCAAGCATAAGGAATTTTACAGGCTCGTTAAAGATAGCGTAGTTAAGCGGATTGCCTACGCCGTCCTTCCAGGGAAGGGCCAACGCCGGCCATACGAAGGGAACGTCCCAAATGGCCTTGAAGGCATATGGAAGGAATATCATAACGAGCGCCTGCCATATGGTAACAAGGTTACTGAAAAGGAACATTACGACAAATTCCTTTAAAAGCTTACTGCCCTTGGGGTGCTTGTCGCAGAACCCGAACCACCAACCCAGATATCCGCGGTAAAGCTTTTGCCAGAAGGCAACGAAGCCGTTACCGGATAAGGGTTTAATTTGCTGTTGAATTACTTCTTTGGAATATTTCATAATTACCCCTCAACTTTTTCTTTATTTTTCTTTTCTTTAGACAAGAACATTTTAAGGCCCTTGAAAAATTTGCCGTTAAACATGGTCAGAAGACCTTCCATCTGGCGGCGTGACATACCGCCGAACTTGGCAACGCCGCGGACGGGCTGGTTAAGCACGCCCATAACCAAGGTGTTGGCGTTGTTGTTGGAGCCAAAGGCCCTTAACAGGCCGATAACGAACCTTATGGCCCAGCTGAAGGTCCTGCCGACCCAGCCGGGTGAGTATCTTAAATCCTCTACCGTGCAGTTTTCGTGGATCTTCATGCGTTTCTTTTTATAAAAGTCAAATTGGGTTTTGGGGATCGGTCCGCCGATGATGGCGCTGAAGGCCTCGTCATCAACGTTTAAAAGATCCTTGTTAAAGTAGCACGCAAGCTTTTCACGATCGTCGTAGGGGCTTACCTCGGTGGTTCCTTCCCTTACAGCCTCGCCCTTTAAACGGATATCCTGTGAGGATGCGCCGACGTAGATCTGGTAAGTGCCGCCTTCAACCTCCCATCCGTTTGTTTTAAAGTTAAAGTAGCGGAACGTTTTATCGTCAAAGCCGATAGATACCTCAACCTCCTCGCCGGCCTTAACCATCACCTTTTTAAAGCCCTTAAGCTCCATTTTGGGACGGATGATCTCGGTATCTTCCTTGCCGACGTAAAGCTGGATAATTTCCTTGCCGTCAACGTCGCCCGTGTTTTTAACCTTAAGGCTTACGCCGTTTTCGGTGACGGTAAGGTCGGAATATTCAAAGGACGTATAGGATAAACCGTAACCAAACGGGTAAGAAACCTCTACCCCCGCACTCTGGTAGTAGCGGTAGCCGACAAAGGGGCCTTCTCTGTATTCGGTTGTTACCTTGTTTGACGGATAGTGTTCCCCTGCAGAGTCCCCAACCTTAACGGGGAAGGTTTCTGCCATCTTGCCGGAGGGGCAAACCTTGCCGCTGACGATATTTAAAACCGCCATTGCGCCCGCCTGACCGGAAAGGCACATATATACGAGGCCGTCTGCATCCTTGAAGGGCGCAGTCTCTACTGCGCTACCGCAGGAAAGACATACGACGACCTTTTTGCCCGTTGCTTTAAGCTCGTTATATAAGTCGATCTGATTTTGTGAAATGCTGAGGCTCGACCTGTCCAAGCCCTCTGCCTCGGTAATTTCGTCAAGACCTGCAAAGTAAAGTACGGTATCTGCCTCGGCGGCAAGCTTCAGGGCCTTTTTCTTCAGGCCGTTTTTCTTTTTGCCGTAGCGGTTGAAGCCCTTTTCCATACCGATAACGTTAAGTCCGCTTTTATCAGCAAGGTCGCTTACCGTGTCAAGCTTGGTGGGATTTACCACGGAGGAGCCCGCACCCTGATATCTTGGGTTAAAGGCAAAGTCACCGATGATTGCAACCCTTTCGATCTTGTTTAAGGGAAGCGCGCCTTTGTTTTCAAGAAGAACGATAGATTCCTCAGCGCAGGCCTGGGCGATCTGGTGGTGCTTTTCCTCGTCGAACTTATCGGGCGCAACCCTTAAGCCCTCGTGGGTTACCTCAACAAGGCTTAAAAGCCTGTCAACGCAGGCGTCAAGTTCTTCCATCTTAAGGCTTCCGTCCTCAACGGCCTTAACGACGTCGTCTGCACCGTAGCGGCAAGATGGCATTTCAAGATCGCTTCCGCACCTGATGCCCTCGACGCGGTCGTTACAGCCGGCCCAGTCGGTGATAACTGCGCCCTCGTATCCCCACTCGCCACGTAAAATGTCCACGAGAAGGTGCTTGTTTTCGTTGGCAAACTCACCGTTTACCAGGTTGTAGGACGTCATTATTGACTTGGTGCCGCCTTCCTTGACGGCCATTTCAAACTGGGTAAGGTAAATTTCACGCAGGGTCCTTTCGTCGATGACGGAGTTGTTGACCATACGTCTTGTTTCAATGTTGTTGCCGGCAAAGTGCTTTACGCAAGCGCTGATGCCGTTTTTCTGAATGCCCCTTATGTAGGAGGCTGCCATCTTACCTGCAAGGTAAGGATCTTCGGAAAAGTATTCGAAGTTTCTGCCGCACTGGGGCACCCTCTTGATGTTTGCGCCGGGGCCCAACAAAACGTTTACCCTTTGAACGGCGGCTTCCTTGCCGAGATGCTCACCCATCATTTCGCCCAGCTCGTCGTTCCAGCTGTTGGCCATGGTGGCGGCGGTGGGGTAACAGGTTGCGGGGATGCTGGCGTTAAGACCTAAATGGTCGGCGGCCGCAGCCTGCTTTCTTATGCCGTGGGGGCCGTCGGAGCAAAAGGCGGACGGAATATCAAGATCGGCATAATCCTGGGTCTGCCAAAAGTCCTTGCCCGTTACAAAATCAGCCTTCTGGCGAAGGGTCATTTTGCTGATGACTTCATCGTGTTTCATTTTCTCTCCTTATATGGCAAAAGCCACTTTTCATTACCTTATCAAAGCCCGAAAGCGTCGGGCGCGCACGCAATTATTAAGATATATAAATATCTTACACAATATTTAGTTTATCACTAAAAAAGGCCCTTGTCAAGACTGAATTTAAATTCTTATAGCAAAAAAAAGTAGTCATTTTTTAAAAAAGTACATTTTTTGGGGACGATTTAAGGCAAGCCTTATTCGATTATTTTGCAAAAATGGCCGATAACGGGCTTATAGGCCCACTTTTTGCCTTTTGTCGGTTTTTGGATGGCAAAAATTGAAAAAGACAAAAAAATCGCCCAAGGAAAGCCTTGGGCGGGGATTTTTACTGTAAACATTACAAAAGCTGCATCATCCTGTCCTTTTCGGAAAGGGCGTCGTATTTGGAGTTACCCGACGGGGTAAGAACTATCTGATAGGTTGCAACCTCGTTAAGCTTTTCCATTGAGTATAAAATACGGTATTTTTTAACGCCTGCGGCAATGAAGTCCTCAAGGGCGCCGATGCAGTCTTCAATATACTGATATTTGACGACCTCCTTACCCTTAGCGTCCTTTACCACCAGGTCACAGGTGCCAAAGACGGGCTCGTCAGGCTTTTTGGAGGCTATCTCTTTAAGGTTTTTCTGTCTTTCATCACGGGTCTGCCCCATTTTTGGTACGGTAATGCAAACGGAAACCGCCACTACGCTTGTCAAGGGGATCTCCTCCTTGCCGTAAAGCTTGACGGTTTTACTGCCGATTTCAATAACGGGCTCATTTTTGACGGGGTTGGTGGAAATTATACTGGGTATCAGAAGGGCGAAAAGCAGTAAGGCAAAAATACAAATTACGCCGATCAGCTCCATATTGGTTAAAAAGCAGGCAACTGCGCCGCCGCCGAAGATCAGGGCGAGCAGAGAGTATAAAACCACTGATTTATTTCTTTTTGATCTGTTATATTCTACGTTGGGGAAATATTGCTTCATAAACAGCTCCTTTTATAACTGTATAAAAGTATAAACTAAATAAAGCTTTATGTCAATCGTTTTTAGCCTTTATGGGGTCAAAGATTTTTTACCTTGCTCAGTAAAGGGGCGATATCAGCCTTAATACCCTGTTTTTAAGCTTGCGCCCGGGCGCGGCCAAGCTTCCTTCAAGCGGCACGCTTTTTTCCTTTATCGCCTCAAAATCCTCCAAAAGTGGGCCTATAAGCCTGTTATCACCTGATATTAAAACAGTTTCCACCGCAAATCGGGACGATCTTTCGTCAAGATTTGCCGATCCAACAACTGCTATCCCATCGTCACACAAAAGGGCCTTTTGATGTAAAAACCCCTTGTCGTACAGATATACACGTCCGCCAAGGGCAAGTATCTCCTCCGCCCAAAGGTGGTTGACCGCACCGACGGCGCCACCCTTTTTTATTTCGGGAATGACCGCAGTAAGTATCACCCCCCTTTTTACTGCCGCCGCAAGCTGCTTTTTTACGGCCGACGAAAGGGACAGATATGGGGTGACGATGCGTATCTCCTCACGGGCGGCGCCGATGGCCCCGAGAAAAACCCCCTCTGCCGAACCGTCGCACAAAAGTGGGATAGTTGCCGTGCCGGCAGATTGGGTCTTTTCGGTCTTGATCTTAAATAAAGGTGCAAACTCCTTAAGATAACTGTCAAGGCTACCGGTAATTTTAACGGCAGCGTTTTTGTCAAGAAAAATCTCCTTGTGGCACATATTCATACTGGGTAGATATGCCGTTTTTTTGTCGATCAAAATGACCTTGCCGTGACATCTTTTGTTGTCCCGGGCACCAGAATAAGCCTTGGCCTTTTATAGCACCCTACCCTTGCGCCCTTTTGCTTCAACGCCCTTACCATCTCCTCCTTATAAAAGGCACCCGACCCGTAATAGTCGGCAAAAAGGCTTACCCTGACCCCACGGTCGCACAGGTCAAACAAGATAGACAAAAGTCGGCAGGTGGCCTCGTCGTGGTTAAAGATATAGGTGTAAATATAAACCTCACTTTGGGCGCGGCTAAGGCACGATAAAAGGTCTTCAAAATAAGTCTTCCCATCGGCAAAGTATGTTATTTTGCCTTCAGCCTTGCCAAAAATAAGTCGATAATCGACATATAGGCCGACTTTTTTTCTTTTACCACCAAAAAGAGCCCCTACACCAAGGCAATACAAAACGGCAGCAGGCCCAACGTACGGCAACAAAATAAGCAGGAGAAAGTACCCAACTTTTACCGCCCCGGGTGAGCTTGCCACGGCAACCCAAAGCCCCAGTACGGCCGTAAGCCCCCAGTAAAAAAACCGCCACCACGGCCTTTGACGGCAAATGACGTATATGCCAAAGCTTACTGCAAATATTATTGCCGCCGTCATCAAAAAGCAGAGTAAAAATCTTAAATTTTTCTTTGTCTTAACCCTCATCACCAACCTCCAACACGCCGTCAACGGCCATGTAAACGTCCTTTCGTATCAAAACCCTTTCTTCTATACCGCCGCCTTTTATGATGAGATACCCCTCGCTTTCATAACCGTTTTTGGGGTAAACTGCGTAACGGGTCTCCCCTGGGGCAAGGTCGGGGCTTACGACTTTTTTTACCGAAGGGGCGATCTCCCGCAAGACCACCGATTGGGTTGAATAGCTTTTCACTAACCGCTCGCCAAATATTTTGACCTTTACGGCGCCGTCCTCCACCTTGACAAAAACCGCACAGGGGGTGTTGACACAATTTTTGATTTTTAAGTCGGCAAAGCCAAAGCTTACCATGGCGTCAAAGG
>JAFWAM010000157.1 GCA_017507595.1 Clostridia bacterium | reverse complement strand
GGACGCGGGTTGTGGCGACCGACCTTGACACGGCGGCAATCGAAACCGCAAAAAGACTTGACCCCGACAGTCAGAAAAGGCTGACCCTTGTTCACGACAACTTCAAAAACTTTAGCGATATATCGGACAGATTAGGCATAGATAAATACGACGGAATACTTCTGGATTTAGGCGTATCAAGCTATCAGCTTGACGAAAGGAAGCGCGGCTTCAGTTACATGGGGAAGGACGAACCTCTTGATATGAAGATGAATCCCGAAGGCAGCTTTTCCGCCAAGGACATAGTAAACAGTTATAAAGAAGAAGAAATAAGCCGCATTTTAAAGGAATACGGCGAAGAAAAATTCTATCGACAGATTGCACACAATATTATCGAGGCAAGAAAGACCCATCTTATCACCACCTGTGGTGAGCTTGCTGAAATAGTTGACAGATCCATACCGTTTAAATTCAAGCAAGACGGGCATCCTGCAAAAAGGACTTTCCAGGCCTTACGCATTGAGGTCAACGGAGAGCTTGACGGATTGTATGAAGCCATACTATCCATGGGGGAAAGACTCAAACCGGGAGGAAGGCTTGCGGTTATAACCTTCCACTCACTTGAGGACAGAATAGTTAAAAACGCTTATAAATACTTAGAAACCGACTGCGTATGTGACAAAAGCTTGCCCATATGCGTGTGCGGTAAGAAAAAGATAGTTGATATATTGACCGCAAAGCCCATACTTTCGGGGGAAAAAGAGCTGGACCGTAACCCGAGAGCAAGAAGCGCAAAACTAAGAGTTTGCCAAAGGGTATAAACTAAAATTCGGTTGGCAAGAATATTTTTCGAGGAGCATAAATAATATTAGTATGGATAACAGATATGATAATTCCTCCCAAAAGTATAGCCGCGGTTATGCTACGCCGGAGACACAAAATAGATACGACTACACTCAAAGGACCTCAGGCTTTGCCGATAGCTTGGAAAGCCAGTTCTTTTATGACCGTCCCGCCAACAGCTTACAAAATCAGCAAGCCCCTTCAAGGGACGAATATACCGTTCAGCAAAGCCAGCCTGCCTACCGTGAGGCACCCGTAACAAGCGCGCCCACCTTTGCAGACAGCTTATATGCCCAGCAGCCCGCTCGCCAAAGCGATGGTCAGGGCTATGGCCAGGGTTATCAGGCACCCGTTCAGGATTATCCACGTGACGATGTCGCAACCGAAGCTGAAAGGGCACAGAACTTAAGCCAGAGGTATGCTTCAAGACCGGGCGAGCGCTTTGACGCCGCACCCGGCCACAACGCAATGAACTACACCACGGACGATTTAACGCCTTCAGTTTCCACCATGCAGTTTGCAAGCAACGTGGACGACAGGGTAAACCCCTTTGAGGATTTCCATAAAAAAGGTGAAACCGCCCTCGACAAAAAGTACACCATCAACACCAAGGGTAAGATCTTAATTGCGGTTTACGCCCTCGTGGTCATCACCGTATTTGCGCTTATCATACTCAATACAAGGCTCTTAAAGACTATGAACTCCACCGTTTCCCAGAAGGAAGATCAGATAAAGGAGCTCCAGGTCGAGGTTGAAAATCTCAATTCAGAGCTTAAGTACCTCTCATCCGACGAGGTAATCAACCAGAAGGCAGCTGATCTTGGCATGACCAAGGCAGAGGGTCTTAACAATTAACACCAAAGAGGTTATCTGCGATTTTGCAAATAACCTTTTTTTTGTCCTTCGGACGTTTTAAAGGGGGATTTATCAAAAGCTTTTCAATAACGGTTTTGCGAAAGAGGTTACTGGCATTTTTTGTGGCGGTAGCCTTAATTTTTTTTCTTATTATAGCAAGGCTTTTTTACGTTGAAGTCATATGGTCAAGGACTTTGACCGAAAAGGCCGTGGACCAGTGGACAAGGGAGCTCCCCATCAAAGCCGTCCGCGGACAGATACTGGACGGCAAGGGCCGTATCCTTGCGGCCACAAGTGAGGCCTATTCGGTATTTATCCGCCCAAGATGCGTCACAGACAGGGATAAGGTCGCCTCTGCTTTGAGCGGGATCTTCGGCCTAAATAAAGAGGATCTTCTGAAAAAAATGTCCAAAAACCTGTCGGAAATTACAGTAAAGCGCCGCGCCACCCGCCTTGAAATTTTAAAGCTTAAGGAAACCGATCTTGACGGGGTCTACTACTCCCTTGACGGGGGCAGGGTATACCCCTACGGCAGTCTTTTGTGCCAGGTCCTGGGCTTTACCAACGTGGACGGCGCAGGGACCTCGGGCCTTGAAAAGCTTTTCGATAAATACCTTAAGGGTATCGATGGGGAGTTTTTATACGAGTCCGACCTGACCGGCAAGGATCTGTCGGGTAAATCTCCATCCTTCGTCAAGGCAACGGACGGTCTTAACGTGGTTACCAATATCGACGTGGACGTGCAAAAGATAGTTGAAAGCTCCCTTATGCGCGCCGTTGATAAGTATTCGCCCAAAAGCGCCTCTGCCGTAGTCATGGACCCATCAACGGGCAAGGTCCTTGCCATGGCGACCCTGCCATCCTACGATCTTAACGCTATCCCGAGGGACGATATGGACCTTTTAAACGCCCTTACCCGCAATCCTGTGGTCTGTGACAGCTACGAGCCCGGCTCCACCTTCAAAATAATAACCTCAGTCGCCAATATTGAGGAGTCCTTAAAGGGCAACCCTGCCGCCAAGGGCGAGGGCTACGTCTTTCCCTCCTCAAGATATCGTGAGGTAGCCGGTGGCAGGATAAAGTGCTGGTCCGACCACAAAAACGGCAAGCACGCCAATCAGACCTTGCGTGAAGCCCTTGCCACCAGCTGTAACCCTTGCTTTACCGATCTTGCCCTTTCCCTTGGTAAGGAAACCTTTTACAGTTACCTCACCGCCTTTGGCTTTGGCAAAAAAACGGGCATAGACTTTGGGGGAGAGGCCTCTGGCCTCCTCATACCCGTGGGCGCCGTAAAGGAAGGTGATCTTGCCAGGATAGCCTTCGGTCAAAGCATTGCCGTCACCCCGATCCAGCTGGCGGCGGCAGTATGCGCGGCGGTAAACGGCGGCAATTATTTTTCGCCACAGATCGTCAGCCACGTTGAGGCCCCCGGCGGCAAAACGATAGAAGTCTTCCCTCAGACGGTAAAAAAGGGGGTAATAAGCAAGGCAGCCTCTCTCAAGATCGCCTCTTACCTTGAAAGCGTCGTGTCGGAGGGCGGCGGCAAGGCGGCGTATATCGAGGGCTATCGGGTGGCGGGCAAAACGGGTACTGCCCAAAAGTTTAAAGACGGGGCAATATGTCAGGGCAAAAACGTAATGTCCTTTATTGGATTTTTCCCCGCAAACGCCCCAAAATACCTTTGCCTTGCCATCGTTGACGAGCCTGTCGGCGGTATTTACGGCTCCACCGTAGCCGCGCCCATCGTCGGCGAAATTTTTCAGAAGATAATAGACCTTACCGGTATGGAAAAAACAAAAGATGTTTAAAAATCCAAGTTTAAATCAATAAAAAGGCTATTATGAAAATCAGTGAACTTTTAAAGACCTGTCCCGGCTGCACCCTTTATAAAAATGAGGCGGACGTGGACGTCAGATCAATAAAAAACAATGCAAATTTAATTGAGGAAGGGGATATATACGTGGCCCTTAAGGGCTCCAATCACGACGGCAACGCCTTTAAGGAAAGGGCCGCAAAAAATGGCGCGGCGGCCGTAGTAAGTCAGGTATTTGACCCCCGCCTTGATCTTCCGCAGATAATCACGCCCGACCCAAGGCTTTGCTATTCGCTTATGAGCGCCGCCCTTCACGGCAATCCCCAGCGAGGTCTTAAAATAATAGGCGTGGTGGGCACCAACGGCAAAACAAGCGTTTCCCACCTCATATACAGCGCCCTTCTTGAAAGCGGAAAAAAAGCCGCCCTTATCGGCACCCTTGGGGTAAAGACGGCGACGAAAACCCTTCCAAGCTCTCTTACCACCCCCGACCCGTGGGAGCTTTTTTCCCTTCTTTCCCAATTTTTAAGCGAGGGGATAGAGGTGGTCGTAATGGAGCTTTCCGCCCACGCCATCTGGCTTAAAAAGTGTGCCGCCATTTCCTTTGAGATTTTAGTTTTTACCAATTGCACCCACGACCATCTGGATTATTTTTCCGATTTCACTTCATACAGAAGTGTGAAAAAGTCGGCCTTTAACGGCTCCGTCAGATTTTTCGTGGTCAACTGCGACGACCCCTTAGGCCGTGAAATTTACGCCGAAAGCCCTAAAAAAACAGTTTCCTACGGCATATATTCTCCGTCGGACGTCTTTGCCGTCAACCTGGAGGAAAGCCAGTCGGGGATAGAGTTCGTCATAAATATGTTTGATATGGTCTACAACGTCAAAAGCAAGCTTTTGGGCGAGTTCAACGCCTACAACCTCCTTGGGGCGGCGGCAACCCTCTTTTTGCTGGGGATAAAGCCCGACCTTGCGGTAAAGGCCCTGTCCATGGCGCAAACCGTTCCCGGCCGTATGGAAAGGGTCGCAACCTTTAAGGGCGCCAATATTTTCGTCGATTACGCCCATACCCCCGACGGGCTCAATAAAAGTCTTTCCTTCGTGTCGTCAACCACGGTTGGCAGGACCTTCTGCCTGTTTGGGTGCGGTGGCAACAGGGACAAGCAAAAAAGACCCGTTATGGGCAGGATAGCAGGGGACGTTGCGGATCTTGTCATCCTCACCACCGACAATCCCAGGGATGAAAACCCTGAGTATATCATGCGGGAGATAGAGCTTGGCCTTCGTCCCGTTACCAAAAATTACGTCAAGATAGTTGACAGGCGCGGCGCCATATCTTTCGCAATGGGTATGCTAAGGCCGGGCGACAGCCTGCTTATTGCAGGCAAGGGCAGTGAGGACTATCAGGAAGTTTCAGGCGTCCGTGAAAGGCTTTCCGATCGGGAGGAGGTCTTATCTTACATAAGCTCCCACGGTGGGGGCCAAAAGGAGAACGATGACAGCTGATCGGGTAATTTTGTGGATAGGTGCCCTTATATTGACGGGCGCACTTACGGGGGCGTATATACCCCTTATGAAAAGGCTTAAGGCAAGACAGCAAATACTTGAATACGTAACGGACCACAAAAAAAAGGCGGGTACGCCAACCATGGGCGGCGTACCCTTTATTTTAGTCACGGCCGCCATTTATTTTTGCTTTGTCAGGGGCAGTGTGCTTTCCACCGCCTGCGTCCTCATATTTTTATCCTACGGCGCAATAGGCTTTCTTGACGACTTTATAAAGATCCGTTTAAGCCGTAACGAAGGCCTTTCTCCATGGCAAAAGATCATCTTTCAGACGGTGGTTGCCGTGTCGTCATCCATCTTTTGCTACCGTATGGGCACGACCTTTGTATACCTTCCCTTTACGGACAGGCTTGTTGATTTAGGGGTGTGGTTTATTCCGCTTTCCGCTTTCGTTTTTATCGCAATGACCAACTGCGTCAACCTTACCGACGGCCTTGACGGGCTGTCTGCAAGCGTAAGCTCTGTCAACCTCTTTTCAGTTGCGGCCCTCATTTTTTTGCAGACGGCAAAATTCCCCGAACGCTACCAAGACGGCAACGGCTTTTTGTCAATGGCGGCCCTTGCGATCATTTTGTGGGGAGCCCTGTCGGGGTTTTTGATATTCAACTTTCCAAGGGCCTCGGTCTTTATGGGGGATACGGGCTCACTTGCCCTTGGCGGGATTCTTGCCGCTCTTATGATATTCAGCGGAAACGCCCTTTACGTACCCATTGTCGGCATAATGTTCGTTCTTTCGGGCATATCGGTCATACTTCAGGTAATATACTATAAGCGGACGGGAAAGCGTATTTTCCTATGGCGCCCCTTCATCACCATTTTCAAATGAGGGGCCATGCGGAAAGCAAGATCGTTTACCTTTATACGCTGGTGACCCTTCTTGGGGGCCTCCTGTCCCTATTACGCTACCTACCGTAGCTTTTTTCGAGGTATATTATGAGAATTAAAGGCGAAGATTTTTTGGTTTACGGCTTGTCGGTAAGCGGCATTGCAAGCGCAAGGCTTATTCTTTCCCTTGGGGGAAGAGTAAGCCTTTTTGACGACTCAAAGGAGGCCTGTTTGCGGCCGGAGGTCCAAGCCCTCATTGCCGAAGGCTGTATTTTGCTTGAGGAGTTTTCTCCTTCATCGGTGGTGGTGGTAAGCCCCGGCGTTCCCATCGACAATAAAAACCTTGTTTCCGCCAAGGCGGGCGGGTGCCTTATTTTGGGCGAGCTGGAGCTTGCTTCCATCCTTTTAAAATGTCCGTCGGTGGCCGTTACGGGGACCAATGGCAAAACCACCACGGCAACCCTTATACATACCCTGCTTTTAAAGGGAGGGGAGCCTTCAAGGCTTCTTGGCAACGTGGGCACGCCCCTTTCGGGCGCCGTCCTTGAAATGGGCCATGGGGATATTGCCGTAATCGAGGTATCCTCCTTTCAGGCTGAAACCCTTCGCACGTTTACCCCACATATCGGCGTCCTTCTCAACGTAACGGAGGACCATCTTGACCGCCATTACACGTTGGATAATTACCGCTTTTTAAAGGGCAGGATATTTTCCAATATGAGGGGGTCAGAGTGGGCCGTTTTAAACTACGACGACCCCGCCGTCAGGGAGATCGGCTTTGACCTGAAATGCAAAAAGGCCTGGTTTTCCATTGATGAAAGGGTGGACGGCGCCTACGTGGAGGGCGGATATATTTATTGCTTCGGCAATAAGATATGCCCGGTGGACGCTTTCTCCTTAGCGGGCAGGCACAATCTGTCAAACTGTCTTGCGGCCGTTTTGACCGCCCGCCTTTTGGGCCTGACTGAAGGGGTGATAGAAGAAGGCCTTTCAGCCTTTTCGGGCGTCCCTCACAGGATAGAACGGGTAATGACCGTCGGTAACGTAAATTACGTCAACGATTCAAAGGCGACCAACGTGGACTCAGCCGTTAAGTGTATCGAGGGCTTTTCAGGTCCCACCGCCGTAATTTTGGGTGGCGTATCCAAGGGGCAGGACTATACCGACATGTTCAAAGCCTTAAAGTGCCGCCCCGACCTTTGTGCCGTCCTGCTTGGCAAGACCAAGGCCGTCATGCTTGCCGCGGCCTTGAAGGCAGGCTTTACCAATATTATCTGCGCCGACGACCTGCAAGAAGCCGTCCATCTTGCCACCGCCAAGGTAAGGTCGGGTGGCAACGTCATACTGTCGCCGGCGGCGGCCAGCTTTGACGCCTTTAAGGATTATCGGGAGCGTGGCGAAGAATTCCGCCGTATCGTAAGGGGGCTAAATGAAGAATCCCTTCAAGGGTGATC
>JAFWAM010000156.1 GCA_017507595.1 Clostridia bacterium | reverse complement strand
TCCCTTTATGGGATTTTTGTTCGCCCTTCCCAAATGGGTGGCGACCTTTATAAACGGCTTCATGGGCTTTTTTGATTTTGAAAGATTTCTCCTTTACGGCAAGATCTCTCTTTTTGCCCTTTTGCTGTACTATCTTTTATACGCGGTCTTTTCCAACCGCACCAACTTCCCCAAATACGTTAAAATCACCGCAGGCGTGCTATCCCTTGTGACCGTGGCCCTGTCTTCGGGAGGACTCATATGAAATTCGACCAGCTTAAAGCATCCTTAAAAGAAACCATAATGCCCGTTTACCTCCTTGAGGGGGAGGAGGTCTTTTTCCGTGACCGCGGTGAGGATCTTATCAAAAACGCCGCTATGGAAGAGCCTCAGCTCAACTACGCCCGCTTTGAAGGCTCATCCTTCAAGCAGTCGGGTCTTGACGTTCTGATAAACGCCCTTGCCGCTTGCCCCTTTATGAGTGAGCGCCGCGTCATCACCGTCACCGAGTGGTATCCCACCGCCCAGGACCTTAAGGACAAGGGCTTAAAGGCCTATTTTGAAAAGCCCTTTGATACCTCCGTCCTCGTTATTGTCAACTCCAAAAAATGTGAGGCCTTAAAAAAGCAAAAATCGGTCACCCTGGTCGACTGTGCCAAGGGCTCGCCGGAGCTTATCACCAAATACGTCCGTGCCAAGGCCACCAAGGCAGGCCTTATCATCAACACCAACACCTGCCGCCTCCTCATTGACTACTGCCTGTCCGATATGACCAGGATCGACGGCGAGGTAGACAAGCTTATTGCATATTCCCACGGGGAAGACGAGATAACCGAAGCCGCCGTTGACGCCATGGTGACAAAATCCTTCGATTACCAGATATACCAGATGGTCAACTTTATCGCCGGCAAGCGGTATAACGAAGCCTATAAGGTCCTTCGCGAGCTTAACTCCATCGGTGATCGCCAGATACTTTTCGTATCCATATATTACCATTTCAGGAAGATGTTTTTCGTATCCATCTCCCCAAAAACGGACAGCGAGCTTGCCGAGGAGCTTTCCATGAACGAGTACGCCGTCAAAAAGACCCGTGAGCAGGCCTCCCACTTTTCCCCCAAGCGCCTCAAAAACGTAATGAGCAAGTTTGCCCACCTTGACGGCGCCTTCAAAAGCGGCAAGCTGACCTTTGACAACGCCTTTATTGACGGAGTTTTTTCCGTCCTTACGGAATAACCCTTTTGCCTGAATTTTGCTAAAATCGATAAAAGGACACCCTTAAGCTCTTTAAAAATTAAATTTTACAGGCAAAAACAGTTAAAACACTTTATTTTTACAGTTAATTATGTTAAAATAACATAAGAAGCATACAAAAGATTAAACAACGATTAAAGAAGGTGACACAAAATAATGATTTTACAAAAACTAACTGACGTTATTGCAACCTTTAAAGGTGTGCAGGGCATTGTTCAGATAGGCGAGATAGTCCTTCTTGCCGCAATGATCTACCTTATGATCAGCATCATGCTCAACAACAACGCCGCCCTTTTAACGTGGATATACGTTATCTGCACGGTTGTTGCAGGTGCTTGCCTGTTCTTCACGGATTACAGACACGCCGGGCTTGTGATGCTTGCTTTCCAGGTGGTATTCTTCATGCTGATCGCAATACTTTTCGCGACGGAGATCAAGCGCTCCATCTGGCAGGGTAGGCTTGCCGACGGCAAGCACGGCGAAAAGGGTGCATCCTTTGACGCTGACGCCGCCATTGAGGAAATTATCAAAGCCATCCAGAATATGTCTAAAAACGACGTCGGCGCCCTCATTATTTTATCGGGTGGCAACCTTCCGACAGGCGTCCTTGAAAGCGGCGTATACTTAAATGCCGACATATCCGCCCAGCTTATCGAAAGTATTTTCTTCCCCAAATCAGCCCTTCACGACGGGGCAATGATTCTTCACGGCACCCGCATACAGGCCGCAGGCTGCTTCCTTCCCTTGGCGCAGGAATATAACCTTTCCAAGGACCTTGGCTCCCGCCACCGCGCAGGTATCGGGCTTACCGAAACCGTCAACGTCACCGCAATAATCGTTTCCGAGGAAACGGGTATCATCTCAATCGCCAGGGGCGGCAAGATCATCCGCTTCGTTGATACAAACGTTCTTCGTGAAACCTTAAAGCAATTTTACTGGCAAGATCTTATCGGTTAAGGAGGGGTAAATATGTCCAAAAAGAACAAAACCACTGCAAAGGGTACTTTAAAAACTGTCTTGACCGTATTGGGCTCGATCCTTCTTGCACTCTTTGTGTTTATCGTTATCAAAGCTGCCTAAATTTTTCCAAAACGGCCGCTAATCGGCTTATACGCCCACTTTTTTAACAAAAAGGCTTTACGCCCCAAGTTAAAAATCATCAGCTTGTCCCATGGCAAGCCTTAACAAAACAAAAAAAGACATCCTGGTCCGCCAAGATGTTTTTTTTACTAAGCAATATTCTTATCTTCAGTCAATAAATGGATAGTAGAGCGCTTTTTCTCAATTTAAAACCAAAAAAGCTTTTCTTTAAAGCGGCAATTCCCGGTGGAATAAGCATGGTGGTTTCGTCCCTGTACGCCTTATTCGACTCTATTTTCGTGGGCAAATTTTTAGGCACCACCAACTTTGCCGCCTTAGGCCTTGCTATACCCGTCATTATAATAAACTTCGCCCTCTCTGACCTTATTGCAGTAGGCTCTGCCGTGCCGATATCCGTTCTTCTCGGTCAAAAGCAGGACGAAAAGGCCAACAACTACTTTACCTCGGCAATCATTATGATCCTGGTTACGGGCGTCTTGATGGGCGTCTTTATGTACTTTCTGTCGCCGGCCTTTATGGATCTTCTTGGTGCCGAAGGCGAGCTTAAGACCCTTGCCGTAAGCTACGTCAGGGTATACGCCGTCTTTTCGCCGGTGACCACCTTGACCTTTGCCCTCGACAACTTTTTAAGGATCTGCGGACGGATAAAAACCAGCATGTTTTTAAACGTTTTCATGAGCCTTTTCACCATCGTCCTTGAAAGCTTTTTCATCCTGGTGCTCAAGCTTGGTATCTGCGGCGCCGCCCTTGGTGCGGTAATATCAATGTTTGTGTGCGTGGTTATCGGCATATGGATGTTTATACCCAACAAGCTCCAGCTAAAATTCCGCAAGCCTCACTTTTCAGGGGAGCTTTTTCTTACCGTTATCAAAAACGGCAGCCCCGCCTTTTTAACCAACATTGCAAGCAGGGTGTTCTCCATCGTAATGAACATGCGCCTTCTTGCCCTTGGTGGCGAAAACGCCGTTGCCATCTACGCCGTGCTTATGACCGTCGGAAGTGTAATAGACCAGATACTTTACGGTGTTCTGGACTCCGTACAGCCGGCCATCGGCTACAATTACGGTGCGGAAAGGCCTGAGCGCGTCAAGGCCCTTAAACGGTGCTGTACCGTCGCAAGCGCCGTCGTTTCAGTGGTGGGCGCGGTAATAATTTTCACGTTGCCAAGGATACTTGCGACGCCCTTTTTGCAGGATCTGTCCCTGCTTGACAACGCCGCCTGGGCATTAAGGCTCTTTTCCATCGGCTATCTTTTCAAGTGGATAAGCCACAGCATTCAAAGCTTCTTTATGGCGATAGAGTGGGCATTTCCCGCCCTTACCATATCCCTTTCAGCCACGTTTTTATTCCCGCTTATTATGATTGCAGCCCTTCTTACCATGGACTTAAACGGCTTATGGCTCAACTTTCCGTTTACAAGCCTTCTTTCGGCAATCCTTGCGATCATACTTATCCGCACTTTGAGAAAAAAGATATTCCCACAAAAGTAGGGGGGTATCTCTCAATAAACGAAAAGGACTTACCTTTTTTTGGGTAAGTCCTTTTCGTTTGCCATTAAATTTTTGGCAATATTCAAATTAAAACGGATAATCAATATAGTACACGTTGCCGTAGCATTTTCTAAAAAGCCTTATGTAGATCATGACGAGGGCAACGGGCAACCAGTATTTTTTGAGAACGAGCAAAGCGTATTCCGAGCAGGTCGGCTTCAAAAGGCAACGTCTTCTCGTGTCCTCGCTGGCGTAATGCTGATACATTTTTACCATGCCGATGCAGATCTTCTTCCAGGAAAGGACGAAGGCTATTATAAATATGATTGCGTAGTACCAGATGATAAATTTTGTTCTGTCGGACGATAAAAGCTGATAGGTTTGTGAAGGTAACAGTGCGAAAATGCCAATCAAATCAAACAGTAAAAAGGTGGCAGTTGCGATTGCGAAGTTTATCACTAAAAAACAAACTACGCTGACAATCGCTTTTTTCACGTCCGTATCAGGCCGTGATAATTCGTGTTGCAACACATATACGCGCGCGATTTCCTGTTCTTTTCCGGTTGGCATTTTCATTGCACTTCCTCCAGCCGACAAGCTATTCTGCCACACGGATAGCCGTCAACGTATTATAAGCAATTAAGCGTTTTTCTTTTCTCTTAATTTCTGCTTCATACCCTGGATAGCTCTTTCCGTGGTTTCGTTAGCAGTCATAGCGCAGTACATCTTGTCGCCGGGAACGATTAAAGAGAATCTGTTGGTTTCGATATTTCTTCTTTCCCAAACGGTAACCTTCTTGAAAGCGCAGCCCTTGGTAACGGGAACTTCTCTTTCTACTGTGTCAGAAGTTGTTGAGAAGTTGGTGATGTCTTTGTAGAAGTATTCTTCGGTTGTTTCCTTCTTGCCATCTTCGTCCATGTTGAAAACATAGGTGTAGAAGTAAACCTGGGTAGCAGAGAAGAATAACCAGGTGATCTGATACATAGAAGATCTCCACTTGCCATCCTTACCGCAGATAGAATATGCTTTGTTGTTGTCGAAAACGTAACCTTCGAAAGTAACAGGAGCGATTTCGTTAACTTCTTCAGCGTCAAGACCGATCTTTGCTAAAGCTTTAGCCTTGAAATCAGTAGCTTTGACCTTTGCAGAAAGCATTGCATCGTAATCAGAGTCAGAGAATTTGTTGAAGCAGCCGCCTACGCCGCAGAAGTACTTAATAACTTTCTGCTGATCGGGAGTTCTGCCTTTTAAACGTCTTTGTAATTCAATTTTGTCAATAGCCATGGTGTAACCTCCAAAAAATATAACAAATAGGATTTTATTTATTTTAAACCGGACTGTGGCATCCGATTCCAAATCAAAATTATAAGCAAGCGGGCTTTTCAAGTCCGAACAAGCCGAACATTTCCATAACGTCCGCCTGTGAATACCCAAGCTGTCTTGCGGTAGCAAGCTCCTGAGTGTAGTTAGGCGTGGTGTTGTAGAACTTTCTGTGGAAATAATCGTACTTTACGTATGCCATAAAGTAGTGATAAATACCTCTGTTTTCGATCATAATTGCCGCGTTTAAATACTCGATCATCTTATCGATAACGGGGCGTGGTGTAAGGAAGGGTTTTTTGCCGCCGAGAAGGCACATTGCCGCAAAGAAATAGGGCTCGGAGTTCTCAAAGTTTTCTTCCAATGCCTTTTCAAAGTGGGGGAGGGCTTTATCAAAAAGCTTTAACTGAAGATAGCACATTGCAATTGAAGTGTTGATTTCAATGCTGTCTGGGTTTTCAGCCAAAGATTTTCTGTAGGAGCTTGCATACTTATTAAGCTGCAAAGGGCTCATACCCTTAGTCTGACCAAAGGTCGTGATGGTAACGGGCTGCTGGCAGTATTCGCAAGTTCTCTGATCGATGCTTACTCTTGCGCCACAACCCGGGCAATTAAGTTTAACTACTTCTGCGCACATAAAAATTCCTCACCGTTAAATTAATGTAAGTCTATAGCAAGGTTATCGTTAAAATCACACCAAAAAATCGGCACAACTTCACAAAAACCCCAATATCCGACAAATTTTTCATAGAATCATTATAATACTAAACGCTGTGATTGTCAATAGAATTTCGACAAAATATGCAAAATGTGGATATTTTTCAGTTTTTATTATATTAATAATAAGCCGTCAAAAATGCGTACGTTTCAATTTTTTCCGTCCTTTTTAAAGGAATAATTATCGTTTTTTTATGCAAAAAAACAAAAAATGCCCCGATAATCGGCTTATAGGGGCACTTTTATCAAAGTTTTAAGTTTTCATCCAACCGCGTTTTATACAAAAAGCGGGCCTATGGGCAGGTTAAACGCCTTTTCTTAAATCCTTGCCCACAAGGCTTAAGGTTGCGGTGTTTTTTCCCGTCAGGCGTGAAAACAGTCTGTCGGCATACCTTAAGCTTATTTCGTCAAGGTTAAGATTTGTGGTTATCATAAATGGCTTTGAAAGGTTCTGTCTTTCGGTTATGAGGGCGTAAAGATTTTGCGCCGTCACGTTTTTCAGCATCCTTTCTGCCCCAAGGTCGTCAATGACCAAAAAGTCGCAGGTGGTAAGCACGTCAAAAATTTCCTTCTGACGGATGGGGGGCTGGTACATCATTTCCACGAAAACGTCGTTAAGCTCCGTGGCGGGTATAAAGATACATACCTTGCCGTCCTCACTTATTTTTTTAGTAACCGCCTGGGCTAAAAAAGTCTTGCCGGTTCCGGTGTTTCCCGTAAGAATAATATTTTTGGACGTCGGCTTAAAGGTCTGGCAG
>JAFWAM010000155.1 GCA_017507595.1 Clostridia bacterium | reverse complement strand
GCTTTCCATATCCAAAATGGCATCGTTGATGGAGCCAATATACGCAAGGTGGTGCGCGTACGTTTGATTTTCAAATGAGGGGGGCATGGTGCCGGGGGTGTCTAAAAGCTCTATATCGTAAAGCTTTATCCACTGCTTGCCCTTGGTAACGCCTGCCTTATCCCCTGTCTGGGCCTGCTTTTTGCCTGAAAGGGAGTTTATGACGGTTGACTTGCCGGTGTTGGGTATACCGCAGACCATTACGCGAACGACCTTTTTTATACCCTTGGCCTTTTTGGCCTCAATTTTTTCTCTAAAAATGTCGATAATCGCGTTATAGACGGACTTTCCGTCCTTAAGTGTCGTACCGACGGTCGGCAACACCCTGACGTTTTCACCCGCTAGTTTTGCCTGTACGGCGTTAATATCTGACCTTTCAACCAGGTCAGCTTTGTTAAGCAGATACAGTATTGGCTTGTTATTTATGATCTGATTAAGCTTTTTATTTATGCATGCGAAAGGGGCGCGGGCATCAAGAACGTACACCACGCCGTCGCAAAGCTTCATATTTTCCTCCATCATACGGAGGGCTTTGGTCATATGACCGGGAAACCATTGTATGGTTTGCATAATTCACCTATATACTAAACCTCCTCCCCATCCTTAAGAAGATCGGGGCGAAGCTTTTTTGTCAACATTATTGATTGTTCCCTACGCCACTTTTCAACCTCACCATGGTGGCCGGAAACTAAAACCTCGGGCACCTTAAGGCCCATGAATTCCTGCGGGCGGGTATATTGAGGGTACTCCACGAGGTTATCGGTAAAGGTTTCGTTTTTTAAGGAATCCTCTGCAAGAACGCCGTCAACGTATCTTGAGATGGCGTCGGTGATTACCATGGCGGGGAGCTCTCCCCCCGTGAGAACGTAATCGCCGATTGACATTTCCTCATCAATGAAAAGGTCGATTATCCTTTGATCGACGCCTTCGTAATGGCCGCACAAAAGCAATATCCATTGGTGGGATAAAAGCTCCTTTACGCATTTTTGAGAAAAGGTTCTTCCCTTCGGGGACATGTATATGCGCCAAGCCTTGTGATCGGGGTCGATTGCCTGTATGCAGGAAGCAACGGGCTGAGGGGTTAAAACCATACCTGCGCCACCGCCAAAGGTGTAGTCGTCGCAACGCCTGTGCTTGTTTTCGGTATAATCCCTGATGTCGGTAACTTTGATCTCAACTTTTCCGCCCTTTACCGCCCTGCCGATTATACTTTCAGAAAGGGGCGTGAACATATCGGGGAAAAGCGTTAAAATATCTATCCTCATTTGCCTTCGTATAAAACGACCTCCGTAAACACCTTTGCATCAACGGTAACACGTTTGTTTTCAACGTCACAAACGGCATTGAGCTTTTTGATAAATGGAAAATAACAAACGCCTTCGGTAGTGTCAGCCGTAAAAATGTCAACGTTGGACGTTTTTACGTCGGTGATTTTACCGAGAAGCTTGCCGCTTGACAAGTACAAATCGCAACCGATAATATCAACGATAAAGTAAGTGCCTTCCTTTTTAACGATCTGCTCACGTAAGGCAAAGACGTCTTTGCCACGTAAAAGCTCGGCGCCGTTTCTGTCTGCAATACCCTTAAGCATCATAAAAATCGCGCCGTCGCGTACGGTTAAGTCCAAAACTTTAAATTCCTCCTCGCCGATGAAAACCTGAGTAAGATTTTTAAGGGCGGAGGGGCCGTCGGTGTAATCACTGATTTTAATTTGTCCTGCAATACCCTGTGGCTTTAATACTGTGCCGATGTGAATTTTTTCCATTTCTTGCTAACCTTATTTAATAAAAAGTCCTTGTATAAGTCGATTATCTTAGTTTTTTGCTAAAGTCAGGCGGCGACAAATCGCCGCCCTTTAAGCAATTTAATATCGTGAAAAATAGAAAAAGAAGGATTAAGCCCCTTCTTTTTCATTAATCTCGATATTATACCTTTTGCCTGACTTTGAAGCGGCTGATT
>JAFWAM010000154.1 GCA_017507595.1 Clostridia bacterium | reverse complement strand
GGGTGAAAGGCTTAAGCCTTACGTGTACAGCGAAAAGCTTTCAAGCCCGTCAAAGGACTTTTATTTGAGGGACGTATTGGCTTTTATTGAACACGAAAGGTGGAACGCCTTTGAAATGAGTCTTGGCGTCGTCCCCATGAAAAAGTCCCTTATGGTTGAGGACGGCAGGTTCAGAAACAAATCCCCAAGTGAGCTTCATCACGCCTGTGTAACAACGGCAAAGGGGCTTAATGAATATTATGATTACGTCAGCGCCCTCAATAAAGAGTACGGCTTTGACGCCTCGGCGGACGTAATTTGCTACGACTATGACAATATGGACGGCTTTGATGCCCACCTTGATAGATAAAAGGAGTTATTTATGAGTGAATTTACAAAAAAGAAAAAGCTTGGCTCAAGCGACGAAATAGTTTACGCCAGGGACAACAGCCGCCTTGACGAGGATCTTCCGGTAGGGACTATCTTTCCCCCATCGGAGCTTGTTGCCGTGGTAAAGCCAAAAAAGATGATGGGCCCTTATCTTGAAATATTAGCCCTCTTTTTGTGTGCGGTAATCTCAATAGGGTGCGACGCGTTTATATTCAGCTCCTCCCTGTTTGGCGAAATTTTCGCGAAGGTCGACAACACCTTTACCACCATCGTTACCCTTGTGTGCCTTCTCGTTCACCTGGTGCCGGAGCTTTTCTGGGGCCTTAACCTTTACAGAAGGTTCACCCGCATTGCAAACTATACGGTCATCGTTACCACCGATAAGATCATCGCCTGCGGCAGGGCGCACAACACGGAATCCAGAACCATCGTTTTGGAGGATTTAACTGACGTCGTCGTTAAAAAATCGACTGTGACCCTCACGACCACAAGGGAAAAGCTTAAAATCGGGCTTAACGATCCTGAAGCCTTCAAGGCCCTTGTAGAGGAGCTTTACGAAAATCTTTAATAACGGTAAAATATTACAAAAGTTGCGGTATAAGCCGATTATCGCCACTTTTTAGTTGTTTTTGGCGGTTAAGCCCCAAAAAAACTTGAGCTAAAAACAAGCATTGATTAACAGATAGTTGGTTTTAAAGGCAGATATATGACTATAGTAATTTTAACAGCCCTTGGCGTTGGCGGTGCCACCGCAATAGGGGCTATAATCGGTTTTATTTTTAAGAATATTTCCCATAAGTTCAGCGACGTTATCCTTGGCTTTGCGGCAGGGGTCATGCTTTGCGCGGCCGTCCTTGGGCTTATCGTACCGTCCCTGGATTTGGGGGGTAAATACGCCCTCCTCGTTACGGTTGCAGGTATCATGGCGGGGGCGTTGTGTCTAAACTTAATTGACAGGCTTGTGCCGCACCTTCACCACCTGGTTGGGCCCGATACGGAAAAGCACGGTAAGGGAAACGACTCCTTAAGTAAAATTATATTGTTCGTGCTGGCAATTGCCATACACAACTTCCCCGAGGGCATTGCGGCCGGCGTTGGCTTTGGTACGGGCAACGATGGCGAGGCCATGACCATCGCCCTTGGTATTGCCCTGCAAAATATCCCTGAGGGCATGGTGATCATCGCCCCCTTGCTTGCGGCGGGGGTGTCCCGCGGCAAGACGCTTTTAATCGGTCTTTCCACAGGTCTTATTGAGGTCGTCGGCACCTTAATCGGGTATTTTGCGGCAACGGTTTCCTCGGCGGTCTTACCGTTTTTGCTTGCCTTTGCGGGCGGTACTATGCTTTACGTCATCAGCGACGAAATGATCCCCGAAACCCACGCCCACGGTGCGGAAAGAGGGGCAACGTATGCGCTTTTATTGGGCTTTTGCCTGATGCTGGCGATGGATTTCTTCCTGGGTTAAGAAAAACCGTTGTTTAGGGTGTAATTTTTATAAAAAGTCCTTCTATAGGTCGATTATCACCATAATTTTTGAATATTTTATAAAAGACGGCAGACTTTTATTTGGGTCTGCCTTTTTTGTATATATTTTTAAATAAAAAGCAAATTAATATAAATGAAATCAGTTTTATTTAAGGGACTAACCTTTTTTATCCTTCTTGGGGCTACACTTCTCAGCGGCGTCAGGGTAAGGGTGGACGTTGGCGGCAAGCTTTACAGTCTTGACGGGTTAACGGCTTACTCGGTCTTTGGGGATGCCGATTGTGACGGAGTTGCGGCCGCTGTTGACAAGCTGTATCTTAAAACTTACCGCGAGCCAAGGTCGGCTTCCATTATCCTTGAGGATTTTGATCTTAACAAGGTTTCCGTCCGTGAGGAGGTCTGGGGCAGTGCCATTGACAGGGAGCACTTGATAGGCGAGGTCAAAAACGCCCTTTCGGTAGGGGGCGGCACAGTTTCGGCAAGGCTTGAAAAAATCAAGCCGAGCTTTTGCGCCGCCGATCTTAAGGGGTGTTTATGGCTTAAAGGCGGCTTTACAACCTACTTTGACGAGGGGCAGGCGGAAAGATCCTCAAACATCAGACTTGCGGCAAAAGCTTTAGACGGCGTTAACGTTTACCCGGGGGAGGTCCTTTCCTTTAACGACGCCGTTGGCGAGCGCACCGAAGCCCGCGGCTTTTTGCCCGCGCGGGTCATCGTCGGGGGTGAAATTTCCCAAGGGGTCGGCGGTGGGGTTTGTCAGTTATCCACCACGGTATATAACGCCGCGCTGTTATCGGGGCTTGAGATAAGAGAGGTCCACAGGCATTCACTTGCGGTTG
>JAFWAM010000153.1 GCA_017507595.1 Clostridia bacterium | reverse complement strand
TCATTTTCTTTTAAGAATAAATGACCACATCCATATTCACATTCATAATGAGCTTTAACCCCAAATTCATTTAATGTTGCTTCTTTTTCTGCAACTAAAATATATTTATGAGCATTTATGGCTGGAATAACTAAATCGGTAATTTCATTCTTATTCTCATCGAAGTATTTATCACAACTTTCACAAGTATAATGAGCTTTAACACCCTCATGTTCACATGTTGCAGGTACTTCAGCGATTAAATTAGAATATTTATGACCTAATGCTTTTATAGCAAGATCTGTTATTTCATTCTTATTCTCATCGAAGTATTTATCACAACTTTCACAATGATAATGAGCTATCATACCATCTTCTTCACATGTAGCAGACACAGCAGGAATTAGTTCTCCATATTCATGTGTATGTTCAGGAACACTACTATCACAGCTTGCTAGCACAAGGCTAAATACAGCTACAAGTAAAACAAATAAAAAATATACTTTTTTCATCTTTTTCACCTCTCCTTTATGATAATTGATTATAACACACCCCCGATAAGTTTTCAAGATACATAAATAATATTTTACAAGCTTTTTACAAACGTTTTCATAATTATTTAATTGATTTCTTAAAAAACAAAAAACTCTGCCAAAGCATAGTATTATCTATTTAATTTTGTTTAGCAAATTATTCCTCTTTTCAATCATATTCTTTATTTTAACAACATAGCCGATAACCGTTGTCACCGGGGACAGAAAAGAAAAGCAATACAGGCAAAACAAAAATATAAAAAAGCGACCTTTAAAAAGGTCGCTTTTTGTTACGTTTATCCGGAAAAAACCGCGGTTAAACGGCTTATACGCGGACTTTTTGGATAAAAAGGGATTTAAAAGGGTAACTGCAAAAATTGCGGTTACCCTTTACTAGATGGGATCGTGGGGGCGGCTAAGGTGTAAGCGCCCCTACCCGGGTATTAAGTTTTTGTGTCTTCATCGTGAAGCGCGTCAATGATGACGTCGATGACGGCGTCAAGCTTGTCCTCGTCAAGCTGAGAGGTGTTTTCGCGGAGGATTTCCTTAAGCTGAGCGCGCGCAACGGCTTTATCGCTTGAGCTGAGCTTTAGTAATATCTCCTCAACGACCTTATCAAGGTTGTCAGAAAGTATTATGCTGGAAAGAAGCTTTTCCAAGGCGATTTTAAGATCACTGCCTTCCAGAAACACCGTCTTTTTGACGAAGGCGGTAATGGTCACCGCAAGTGAGCCCGCCGACAGGGCCTTTTTGAAGGATTCGGCGGTGACGGAAGCGGAAAGAAACAGTCCCAAAAGGAAGCTTATGGCCGTGCCAAGGATAAAAGACGTTATTAAAAACGCCTTAACCGAAAGCTTATGAGAGCGTTTTATTATTATTGTAATAACACAGGCCAAAGCGGCCGCCACGACTATTTCCGCGCTGGAGCTTTTTATGAGCGCAACGATGCTTGCTTCTTGCATACTGTCCCCCTTTGAGGCTTAAGGGGCGCGTCAGGTCATGCGGTCTTTGAAGGCCGCTTTTTGCATGCGTTGTCTGAATCTGTTTTTAAATTTATATAAAAAGCATTTCATAGCCCCTTTTTTCGCCTCCTTTAAGTGAATTTTTCCAAGCGTTAACTATATTATACACCCTCAAAAAAGCCGTTTTCAAGTTTTGTGACAATTTTCGGGATAAATTTTCGGTTTTGAGCAAAAATATTTTTATGAAGTTTTTAAGCGCCTTAAAAGACAACCAAAAAGCCATTTCGGAAATGACAAACGCCTTTGATCTCGTGTTTTTTTCCTTTAAGATCGGCAAGGCAACGGGCGCGGTGTGCTATCTTGACACCGTGTGCAACAAGGACCTTTTGGGTGACCGCATCCTGCGGCCCTTGGCGGGGCTTAAAACAAGGCCCACACCCGACAGGATCTGCCGCGCAATAAGCTTTCCCTCGGCAAAGGTGGCGGCAACCGTTGAGGACGGCGTGGACGGCCTTTTGACGGGCAACGCTCTTATTATGGTTGAGGGCGGTGGCTTTGGGGTTTTGGTCGATCTTTTTGCCTGTGCCACAAGGGCCATAACGGAGCCGCCTACCTCCTCCGTCGTCAAGGGGCCAAGGGAGGGCTTTACGGAAAACGTAAGGATAAACCTTGGACTTTTAAGGCGGCGTATAAAAGCCAAAAGCCTTACGGTAAAAAGCCTTACCGTGGGCAAGTACAGCAAGACTGAGGTTTTAGTGGTTTACGTTGGGGATATCGCCGACAGTAAGGTTGCAAAGGACGTTATCGACCGCATCAAGGCCATCAATATTGACGGTGTGCCCGATAGCTCCTACGTGGCGAAAATGATCGTGGAGCATAAACGTTCCATCATAAAGCAGGTGGGCAACACCGAAAAGCCCGACGTGCTTATGGCCAAGCTTTTGGAGGGACGTATAGGGATTTTGGTGGACGGATCACCCATCGCCATAACCGTGCCTTACCTTTTAATAGAGGATTTTCAGTCCAGCGAGGATTACTTTCAGAACACCTATCGGTCCAACATGCAAAGGGTGATAAGGCTTACCTCAATAATGGTTGCCATACTTTTGCCCTCCCTGTTTGTTGCGGCCCAGCTTTTTCACCTGCAGGTCATACCGCTAAATTTTTTGCTTACCATCGTAAACAGCATTAAGGGCATCCCTCTATCACCCAGCTTTGAAATGCTTTTTACCCTTTTGATCTTTGAAATTTTAAACGAGGCCAGCGTAAGAATGCCCAAATACGTCGGCATGGCACTTTCCATCGTCGGGGCACTTGTCCTTGGGGATACGGCCGTCAGGGCGGGGATAGTTTCCACCCCCACCATTATGATAATGGCACTTTCCGGCATAAGCCTTTACACCGTGCCGGAGCTTGTTGACTCCATGTCCTTTTTGCGCCTTGTGTACCTGGTGGTGGCCGGGTGCTTGGGGGGATATGGGCTGATACTTTTGACCTGCCTGCTGCTTGTGTATCTGACGTCGCTGGAAAATTTCGACGTGCCCGTCCTTGCACCCTTTGCTCCCCTTAAAAAGGGGGATCTTAAGGACACGGTGCTTATGACGTATTTGCAGGATATGAAAAAGCGGCCCGTTTCATTAAAGTCCAAAAACAGAGTGAGGTTGACAAATGACCGGTCTTAACGAAAAAAATAAGCTGAAGCTAAGGCAGGTGTGCTTTATCCTGCTGGCCTTTGTGCCCGTAACGAAAATTTCCCTCTTGCCCGCCATTATCGCGGGACTGTGTGAGGAGCAGCTTTGGGCCGCCACGGTCATCAACGTCCTTCTTGACCTTTTGGTTATTCTGTCGATCATGGCCCTTTTGAAAAAGCACGGCAACACACCAATTTTCACCGTGGTGGAAAAAAGCCTGTCTAAGCCCCTTGCGCGGGCACTTTATTTAGGATACGGCCTGTACTTTTTGATAAAGGCTGTTCTTCCCCTTTTGGAGCAGCAGGACTATATCCAGAACGTCCTTTACGAGGTCACCCCCTCGGTGGTTATATTCCTTCCGTTTTTTATCGTAAGCTTTTACACGTCCTTAAAGGGCATGAAGATAATCGGCAGGTGCGCTGACGTCGCATGCTTTGTAACGGCCATGGGGCTTGGGCTTGTGCTTTTTTTATCGGTCTTAAACGGCAACTATAAAAATCTGCTGCCGATAGTGCAAAAACCGACCTATAGGCTGATTAACGGCTGTTTTTCCACCTTGCCATGGTATTCGGACGGGGTCTATATGCTGATGTTTATCGGCCATTTTTACGAAGAAAAAAGGCAGACGGGAAAGGTTTTTTTCAGCTATCTTTCAGGCGGGGTTTTTACGGTGTTTATTATGGTGACCTTTTACGCCGTGTTTGGCCCCATTGCAAAAACACAATATCTTGCCGTACCCGAAATGACCATTTTCAGCGTGGCCATCGCCAACGCCGCACGGTTTGATTACGTGGGGATTTTTCTTCTGCTTTTCAGCCAGGTCTTTGCAATTATCCTGCCCGTGTTTTTGTCGGTCAAGTGCTTTGAAAGGGCCCTTTCGCTTAAAAATTCCCTTTGGCCGGCCATAATCGTAAACGGGGCGCTGGCAATATTTGTGACCGTCTTTGACAACAAGCTTTTTACCGTCCTTGACTTTATCGTCAAAAGCCTTTGGCCTGTTTTCGTCCTTTTTGGGTACCTTTTGCCCCCAACCCTTTTACTGATACCGAAAATACCTTCGGAAAGGAGAAAAATTGAAAAACCTACGACATAAGCTTATTATTGCTCTTGCGGCCCTGCTTGCATTGCTGTATTTGTCCTCCGACTTTGCCCTTTTAGACATTGAGGACACCGCCATTGTCGTTGCCATGGGCGTGGATAAACACGAGGACGGCGTTGAGGTCACCGCCCAGATAGGCGTGCCCCAGGCCACCCAACAGGTTTCCCAAAACAACGATACTGTGATTTCCACCAAGGGTAAGACCGTAATGGACGCCATTGCCAAAATGGGCGCCAACACGGGCTGGCATCCAAAGCTTTCCTTTTGCAACCTTATCCTTGTCGGGCGGGACCTTGCAAGGGACGGTCTTGGCAACCTTATCGATAACCTTATTTTAGACGAAAGGGTACAAAACTCCGCCATGATAGCCCTTTGCGACACCACCGCCAAGGAGGTCTTAAGGGCGGTAACGCCCCTGGATTCCATTTCCTCCTTTGCCATACAAAAAATACTTCTTAAAAACGATCGGTCAACGGGCACCATTGCCGACGTGAACATCAAGGACTTTGCCGTGGGGCTCCACGGTAAGGGCGGTTTTTCCTACATGCCGCTTATCCGCACGGTAAAGGGCACCACCGACGGCGACATGGAGGGCGGAAGCGGCGGCACAACTGCCCAAAGCGACGTCCTTTTGCCCTGCTTGTTTAAGAAAAATAATAACGATAACGGGCATATAGGCAGACTTTCTGACAACGGAAAGAGTGGCGGCAAAAGCGGCGGCGACAAAAAAACCGTGGTCTTTAACGCCACGTCAACGGCGATTTTCAGCGGCGGAAGG
>JAFWAM010000152.1 GCA_017507595.1 Clostridia bacterium | reverse complement strand
CACGTTACAACAAGCGGTCTTATGAATTGCGGAGAATCGGAGGGCCTTGTGCTTGAGCTTTATATCAGCTACGCCGATCTCGGAGCGTTGAGGACGGCGGCCTTGGATTTGACTACAAGTGGAATATGGGTTGGATGAACGACACCTTAAGGTATATGAATCTTGACCCGGTGTACAGATCTCACCACCACGACCAGCTGGTATTTTCCATGGTCTACGCCTTTTCTGAAAAATACGTTTTGCCCATTTCCCACGACGAGGTCGTCCACGGCAAGGGCTCACTTATAAATAAAATGCCGGGCGATACCAACGCCAAGATCGCGGGGCTTAAGGCCTTTATGGGATATATGATGTCCCATCCGGGCAAAAAGCTTATGTTCATGGGGCAGGAATACGGTCAGTTTGCCGAGTGGAACTATTCTACCGGCCTTGACTTTTCCCTTCTTGACGACCCAAAACACATGGCGATCCAAAGATTTTTCAGGGATCTTAACAATTATTACAAGACCCATCCCTCGCTTTATTTTTACGAAAACTCCTGGGAGGGGTTTGAGTGGCTCGTCGTTGACGACAGCAGTCACAACGTTATCTCTTACGAGCGTCGCGGTCAGGGTGAAGCCACCCTGGTCGTGGTAAACTTCTCCGGAAGCTATCATTACGGCTACCGCATCGGCGTTGGCGGCAAAAAATACCGCCTCGGCTTATCGTCGGACGATCTTAAGTACGGCGGAGGCACGCAGACGGGTGAGTGGATATTTACTCCGGAGGACGTTCCTTCAAACAACAGGGAAAGGTCCATTTCGGTTAACCTGCCACCACTTTCATTTATGTATCTTGAGCTTATGGACGATTGATTCGCAGGGCTTTAAGAAGACGGTCAAATCCACAAAAATGAAAATATATGAAAAATTTTAAATGAAAAAATATATGAAAACGACTTTGTTATCGGTAAGGAGGATTCAATGTCAATTAAAAAAGAATGTGTAGCAATGCTATTGGCAGGCGGACAGGGCAGCAGACTTTACGCCTTAACAAGCAAGGTTGCAAAACCGGCCGTCACCTTTGGCGGAAAGTATAAAATCATTGACTTTCCGCTGTCAAACTGTGTTAACTCAGGCATTGACACGGTAGGCGTTCTCACCCAGTATCAGCCGTTGCTTTTAAACGACTATATCGGCAACGGTCAGCCGTGGGACCTTGATAGATCCTTTGGCGGCGTACATATTTTGTCGCCCTATCAGGCTAAGCGCAGAAGCGACTGGTACAAGGGTACTGCAAACGCCATTTACCAGAACATTACCTTCATCAAGCAGTACGACCCCGAATACGTGCTCATTTTATCAGGCGACCATATTTACAAAATGGACTACGCCGATATGCTTTTAAGCCATAAAAATTCAGGGGCGGCCTGCACCATCGCCGCAATCCGCGTTCCCATGGAAGAAGCCTCCCGCTTCGGTATTCTAAACACCCGTGACGACGGTGTTATTTACGAGTTTGAAGAAAAGCCCAAAAAACCCAAGAGCGATCTTGCGTCAATGGGTATCTATATCTTTACGGCAGAAAAGCTTTATAAGTATCTGGAAGAAGACAGCCTTAAGGAAAATACCTCCAACGACTTCGGCAAGGACATTTTACCCACCATGCTTGACGCAGGCGAAAAGATGTGTACTTACCTTTTCAGCGGGTACTGGAAGGACGTCGGTACTGTAAATTCCTTATACGAAGCAAACATGGACCTCATCAGCGATCCACCCGTATTCAACATTTCCGATCCCGATTGGAAGATCCATTCAAGAAACCCAATCGCCCCCCCACAGTACGTGGGTGATAACGCAGTTATTTCCAACAGCCTTATCTCTCTCGGCTGCCAGATTGACGGCACGGTGGAAAATTCCGTTCTTTCCGACAACGTCACCGTCAAAAAGGGCGCAGTTATAAAAGACTCCATAATATTCAGCGGCGCTGTGATCGAGGCAGACGCCACCGTAACCTGCTCTATTATCGACGAAAAGGTCAAGGTAGGCAAGGGCGCAACGGTTGGCGCACCCTTTACCGCCAAGGACAGAAAGATATCCGTCGTTGGCAGGGGATATAATATCGGCGCTGAAGAAGTTATAAACCCCGGCGAAATCGTTGAAGACAAGGATTAATTGTTTTCACTGCAAAATTTTTGATTAAAGGAGTTTAATTTATGGACGCATTAGGCATTGTTTTTTCAAATATACACGACAATAACGTACCGGAGCTTACCATGAACCGTACTATCGGCGCAATACCCTTTGGCGGCAGGTACCGTCTTATTGACTTTACCCTTTCAAGTATGGTAAACTCAGGTATCAACCACGTCGGTTGCGTTACCAAGCGCAGCTACAGATCCCTTATCGACCACGTCGGCAGCGGTAAGGATTGGGACCTTGCCCGTAACAACGGCGGCTTCGTCCTTCTCCCACCCTTTGGCGAACACGATTCAAACCTGTTATACTCGACCCGTCTTGAGGCTTTAAAGACCATTCTGGGCTTTATTAACCGCTGTCATGAGGAGTTCGTCGTAATGTCGGATACCAACTCCGTTTATAACATTGACTTTAACGACATGCTCAAAAATCACCGCGATACGGGGGCGGCGGTATCCCTTTTATACGTTGAAAAGGACGCAAAAAACATTTCGGGCACCAACAACGTTATCTTAAAGGTTCAGGACGGTATCGTAAAGGAGCTTGCCGTTGATCCCATTATCAGCGGAAGGGTAAGCATTTACGGCAACGTCTGCATTATCCGCAAGGATCTTCTCGTTTCCATGGTTGCGGACGCCATCGCCCACGGCAATCGCCATTTTATTAAGGAGCTTATCGGCAACAACCTCAATTCCTTAAAGGTGGTTGGCTATAAGCACGAAGGCTACTTTGAGGAAATTTCCTCATTAAGAAGATTTTACGAAGTAAACTTATCCCTCTTAAAGCCCGAGGTCCGCGAAGACCTTTTCGGCAAAAGGCAGGTTTACACCAAGATCAAAGACTCCTTCCCAACCGATTACGGCAAGGATGCAAAGGTAACGAATTCCTTTATTGCAGACGGCTGCCGCATCGAGGGTGAGGTTCACAACAGTATATTGTTCCGTGGCGTAAAGGTTGGCCGCGGCGCAGTTGTTAAAAACTGTATCCTTATGAAGAATACTATAGTAGGGGACAGGGCAGACATAACCTCAGTCATCACCGACAAAAACGTTGCTATCCGCGACAATAAGGTTCTCTGCGGCTGTGAAGAGATCCCGTTCTATATCAGAAAGGACATTTCTATCTGAGCTTAGTTTCATTTTTTAAGGCATATTAACGGTAATTATTGAGAGGTAAATTATGACTAAAGGTAAAAACGTAGTTCGCAAAAAAAGCAAAGCGGTCGACGCAAAAGAAGCCGTCGCCCCCACCGCCCGTGCCGAACAGTTAAATATTGACGACGTTTGCATGGGAGAGGGTCTTATGCAAAATCAGGAAAAGATAACCGTCACCGTTGAAAAAAAGCCCTCGGTTTTATTCGTCGGGTCAGAGGCCACCCCCTTTATAAAAACGGGCGGTCTTGCTGACGTTCTTGGCTCCTTACCCATTTCCTTGGCCGAGCGTGACAATTACGACATAAGGGTTATTCTGCCCCTTTACGGCGGTATGGAGGAGGGTTTTAAGACCCATCTTACCTATTTGTGCAATTTTAACGTGCCGGTAGGCTGGCGCAACCAGTATTGCGGCCTGTTTTACTACAAGCGCAAAAACGTAACCTTCTACTTTGTGGATAACGAATATTATTTCAAGCGTGAAAATCTTTACGGCTATTACGACGACGGCGAAAGGTTCGCATTCTTCTCCCGTGCGGTTTTGGAAAGCCTTGCTCACCTTGATTATTATCCCGATATTCTTCATTGCCACGATTGGCAAAGCGCTTTATCGGTCGTTTATTTAAAGACCCTTTACGCAAACCGCTCGGGCTTTGATAAGATCCGCTCAATCTTTACCATTCACAACATAGAGTATCAGGGCAAGTACCCCTCCAATCTTTTAGGGGAGCTTTTCGGCCTTCCCGTCGAGGTTTTACCAAGGGTTGACTACGACGGCTGTATAAACCTTATGAAGGGCGCAATGGAGTTTTCACATGGTCCAGCTGGAGTGTTGCTGCCGCCTACTCCGGCACCGATATTGCCCCCAAAGCCACAGTTTTGCAGTGCGGCGAGCTTTTCCGGAAAAGTGCCTATGACGCAGAAAACATTTCCTTTAACAACGTGCTTCTGCT
>JAFWAM010000151.1 GCA_017507595.1 Clostridia bacterium | reverse complement strand
GATCGGTGCGACCACCCTTGACGAATACAGAAAGTACATTGAAAAGGACCCCGCCTTAGAGCGTCGCTTCCAGCCCGTCAAGGTTGAGGAGCCAACAGTTGCAGACACTATTTCCATCCTGCGCGGCATCAAGCCAAGGTACGAGGTCTTCCACGGTGTAAAGATCACCGACGGCGCACTTATTGCGGCGGCAACCATGTCAAACAGGTATATTACCGACAGGTTTTTACCCGATAAGGCCATTGACCTTATTGACGAGGCGGCCGCACGGGTCAAAACAGAGATTGATTCCATGCCGGCCGAGATGGACGACGTAAGGCGCAAAATAATGCAGCTGCAGATTGAAAAATCCGCCCTCAAAAAGGAGACCGATCCCCTGTCGAAAAGCCGACTTGAGGTTATCGATAAGGAACTGTCCGCCCTTTCATCACAATTCGACGCCCAATCGGCAAAGCTCAAGGGTGAAAAGGACAACCTTAACAAAATTTCCGCCTTGCGGGAGGAGATCTCCCTTATTAGCAGCCGGATCGAGGAGGCCGAAAGGACCTACGACCTGTCCCGCGCGGCAGAGCTTAAGTACGGCAAGCTGCCCGACCTTAACCGTCAGCTTAAGGACCTTGAGTCAACCCTTGACGGCCAAGTCAAAATGCTTTCGGAAAAGGTCACCGAGGAAGACGTTGCAAAGATAGTAAGCAAGTGGTCGGGCGTTCCCCTGTCAAAGCTTTTAGAGGGGGAAAGGGAAAAGCTTTTGCGCCTTGAGGAAATAATGCACGGCCGTGTCGTCGGTCAGGACGAGGCCGTAAAGCTTGTGTCTGAGGCCATACTCCGCTCCCGCGCAGGTATAGCCGATCCAAACAGACCGATAGGCTCCTTTTTGTTCCTTGGCCCAACGGGCGTCGGCAAGACGGAGCTTGCTAAGACCCTTGCCGCAACCCTGTTTGATGACCAAAAAAACATCATACGTATCGACATGAGCGAGTACATGGAGAAGTTTTCAGTCTCTCGCCTTGTGGGGGCCCCTCCGGGATACGTCGGCTATGACGAGGGTGGTGAGCTTACCGAGGCCGTAAGGCGCAAGCCTTATTCCGTCGTCCTTTTTGACGAAATTGAAAAGGCCCATAAGGACGTTTTTAATATTCTTCTTCAGGTGCTGGACGATGGAAGGCTTACCGACAGCCAGGGCCGCACGGTGGACTTTAAAAACACCATAATTATAATGACTTCAAACCTTGGCTCGGAATACCTTTTGGAAAGCGCACAACAAGGCCTGGTCACAAGCGCCGCCAAGGACAAGATCAACAACCTTTTAAAGGCCAGCTTCCGCCCGGAATTTTTAAACAGACTAAGCGCCACCGTATATTTTGAGCCCTTGACCCATTCTGCAGTTGAAAGGATCCTTGATCTTTTGCTTAAAGGCCTTAAAGAAAGGCTTTTGGATAAGCAGATCGACCTGGTGCTTGATCAAAGCGCAAAGGACTTTATCCTTGAAAACGGATACGACCGCACCTTTGGCGCAAGGCCGCTGAAAAGATTTTTGGAGCACAACGTGGAAACTATGCTTGCCAAAAAAATAATCGCTGCAGAGCTTTTGCCCGGGCAAACGGCAACGGTAACCTTATCCCCGGACGGCAGCGGTTTGACCCTGAAGTAGGATTTATCTTTATTGGTTTTGTTTAAAAACGCCCAATAACGGGCTTATAGCCCCACTTTTAACACAACAACTTTTTCTATACGATAAAAAAAGGATGCGCTTATGAAAATCCCTGAAAGTAAAATCATCACCATTTTATTAACTGACGATAAAAACCTGACCGTGGGTCGCCCAACAGGACAAAAGGAAGTTTACGTTTATCTGCCGAAGGGCTATGACCCCGAACGCCAAAAGCCGTATAAGACAATTTATATGTTTGACGGGCAAAACGCCTTTGAGAAAAAGTCTGAAGACTACGCCTTAGGCGCGCCAAACAGCTGGGCAATCGATCTGGAGCTTGAAGAATTTTACGGTGAGGAGCACGACTATATCGTCGTTGGCATCAACAACGGCGAGGGTAGCGAGATACGCGACAGTCAGCTTACCATGAGCAAGGACTTTGGACGGCTTACCCCATTGGGCGCACCCGAGTACGGCTCTTTTAAGGACGGCTCACTGGAGCTTTTTACCCAGTTTATAACCGAAACACTTTTGCCGTATATTGCTGAAAACTTTAACACCTCTCAAAAGGCAGAGGACAGGTTTTTGCTGGGGGCGAGCTCCGGCGGGCTTGCGGCACTTTACGTTGGACTTAAGTGCGGCCATCTCTTTGGCGGGATCGGGGCACTTTCCCCCGCCACGGGACTTTTTTACAGGGACAGCTGGGATAGCTTCGTGAGCGCCCTGCCAAATGAGCTGTTAAAAAACAAGATCTACCTTTACTGCGGCAGGTCAACAGAGGACTTTCTTGAGCAAATGCTTTACTGCGCCCCCGACGAAAGTATTTTAAGCGCATATCTTGTGAAGGAGCTTTTAGCTAAACACGGCTATGAAAAAAGTCTTATCCTTGAAAGCTTTTTAGACGGCGGCATCCATAATGAAGTTTATTGGCGAAAGACCCTGAAGGAATATTTCAAGTTCGTTCTTAATTAAAAAACAACAAAAAAGTCCGCCTATAGGTCGGTTATTGACCAATATAGGCGGATTTGATTTTTTTAAGCTATTTGTCGGCGGCGGATTTTTTCTTCCTTTCGTCAATGACCGTGCCTATGTAGGCGTTAAGCAAAATTATAAAAATCGTGCCCGCAAGAAATATAGTGCCATAGCCGCTTTGCAAAAACTTTACCCCGTAGCCGACCTTGCTTATTTTAAAAGCAAACTTGCCCGTGACGGAGGAAAACTCCACAAGCCTTGGATCGTTGACGTTGTTTGCATCACCCCTCAGGGAAAAAAGCTTTCTTCCGTCAACATTCTTTATGGCCACAATTCTATGTAGGATGGATTTACCGTCGCTGCTAAGATAGGTTATTATATCACCGACCTTAAGATCGTCCGAAGATCCAACGCTTTTTGTGACCACCACGTCGCCAACCTTGATAAAGCCGGCCTTAACGCCCGAAAGATAATCTTTGTTTGCGGCGTTTACGTAAGACATGCTTTCACTTTCGCAAACCATGGCGTTTATCCCGAAAAAGCTAACGTCGTTTTTGCCCATAAGTCGACCTATAAGCCCGTTAATACCCACCGCATAAGAAAGGACAAGCACCGCCCAGAACAAAACGTTGCCTACGGTTTTAAGGGTTTTTATTAACTTTTTGCCGTCGTGCTTTGGTTTGCCCATCTTTAAGATCTGCCCTTTTAATAATAAGATGATTATATAGGTTTTAAAGCTCATTGTCAAGCGGATTATCCATAAAGACAGTACCGCGCAAAATGCGACCGGGCAAAACCAAATTTTCTTATTTTATCCCCTTGCCAAAATCCCTTGTCCATGGTATAATATTTACAACCGTTGCGAAGAATCGCAATTTTTTCGGCCCCAGGCCATAATTATTTTTTGATCAATTTTGTCATGAAGGCATATCCACCCCATAGGGCGGACGTGCCTTTTTTTGCTTTGAAAATATGAATAATTCACCGTTAAAAAAACACAAAAGCTCAATAAAAAAGCGCAACAACCGCCTTATAGGCCTACTTTTTGTTACCCTGGGCTGCTTTTTGCTGTCCCTTATGATAGGGTCCTCCAAAATAGGCTTAAAAGGGTTTTTTAAAGGACTTTTTCTCCTTAAAGAGGATTTTTACGCCCGTATCGTCTGGTCAATAAGGATGCCACGCACCCTTGCGGCACTTTTGTGCGGACTTGGCCTTGGTGCGGTGGGATGCGTAATGCAAGGGGTCCTTTCAAACCCAATGGCGTCGCCTTCGACGTTAGGGGTTTCCAACGCGGCGATTTTTGGCGCAAACCTTGCAATAATCGTCTTTGGGGGCGGAAGCTTTGCGGGAAGCACGACCATCGTGATATCAAGCCCATACCTTGTGACGGCAACAGCCTTTGTCTTTGCTCTTTTGTGGGCCCTTTTGTTTTTGCTTTTAAGCTTAAGCCGCGGCGCCAGCAACCAGACGGTGGTCCTGGCGGGGCTTGCTGGGGGAACCGTCTTTTCCTCGGCAACCACGCTCGTTCAGTTTTTTGCCGTAGACACCCAGATCTCTGCAGCCCTTTTTTGGTCCTTTGGCGATCTTGGCCGCGCAAGCTATCCTGAAATTTTGATCTTATCCATATGCGTGGTGGCCGCCCTCGTCTTTTTTATTTTCAACAGATGGGGCTATAACGGCCTTGCTCAAGGTGGCGACGTCGCCCACACCCTTGGCATCAGGGTAAATGCCGTAAGGATATCAACCCTTGCCATTGGTGCCCTGGTGGTGGCGGTAAGCGTTTCCTTTTTTGGGGTAATAGGCTTTATCGGCCTTATGGCGCCCCACATTGTCAAGCTTTTTATAAAGGATGATTTTGGCTTTACGGTGCCGGCCTCAGCCATGGTGGGCTCTGTGATACTTCTTGTTGCCGACCTTGCGTCCAGAACGCTTTTTAAGGGCGTGGCCCTGCCCGTAGGTGCCATAACGTCCCTTTTGGGCGGACCTGTGTTTTTGTGGCTTTTGTTAAAAAGGGAGGGTAAAAAGTGAGCCTATATGTCGATAAACTAAGCTTTTCATATAAAAACCAACCCGTTTTGGATGGGATAAGCTTCAGCCTTGCCTCGGGTGAAATCCTGGTTGTCGTCGGTGAAAACGGCGTTGGTAAATCCACCCTTTTAAGGTGCCTGTGCGGCCTTAATAAATACGAGGGTCAAGTAAGCCTTGACGGTAACGACCTGTCAAAAGCATCCCCCCGCGACAGAGCTAAGGCCGTAGGGGCTGTTTTTCAAAGCGAAAGACTTTTTGGCGGAACGGTCTTTCAGACGGTTCTGTCGGGAAGGATTCCCTTTTTTGGACAAAGCCCCGGTGACGGCGACCTTGCCCGCGCCGAGGACGCCATTTTGCGCCTTGGCATTGAATGGCTTTCCCACAGGCGCGCCGACAGGCTTTCCGGTGGAGAGGTACAAAAAACAGCCTTATCAAGACTTGTTTGCCAGGACCCGTCCCTTCTTTTGTTGGACGAGCCGACTTCCTCCCTCGACCTTAAAAGCCGCGACAGGCTTTTCAGTCTTTTAGGTGAGCTTAAAAGCCTTGGCAAGACGGTGATCGTCACCATGCACGACGTAAACGCCGCCCTCACTATTGGGGATAAGCTTTTACTTTTAAAGGATGGCAAGCAAATATTTTTTGGCGGGCCATCTCTTTTAACAGAAGACCTTGTTTTTGAGGTCTACGGCGTAAAAACCCGCCGCATAACCCTTGACGGAAGGGATTATTTTCTTTAAAAATCAGCCGTTAATCGGCTTATTGGCGGACTTTTATTAATTTTACCCAAACCCACGTTAAACCGAAAGGAGTCATTTATGAAAAGATTTTTTGCACTTGGTTTGTTTGTTGCAATCCTTACCCTTTCACTTTTCGGGTGCGCCCCAAAGGCCCCCGAAGGCGATAGAGAGATAACCGATCTTCTTGGTCGCAAGGTTACCGTCCCCACAAAAATTGAACGGGTCGTCTGCATAGGCGCGGGGGCCTTAAGGCTGTATTCCTACGTGGGCGACATGGAAAAGCTTTGCGGCGTGGAGGCCTGTGAGGGCGGCTTTTTAATATCGGCAAGACCCTACCAGATTGTCAATGAAAAGCTTTTTAAATCCCTGCCCACCATTGGTGCAGGCGGCCCCGGCTCAACCGCCGACGCAGAAAGCATCCTCGCCCAAAACCCCGACGTAATATTTTCCCTTTACAACTCCGACCCAAGCCAGATGGACAAGCTTGCGCAAAAAACGGGTATCCCCGTCGTGGTTTTAAGCTACGGCAAAACCGAGGCCTTTGACCAAAGCATAATAAAATCCCTCACCCTTATGGGCGAAATATTAAACAGGACCGACCGCGCCAAGGCCGTTTGCGACTATATCGGTCAAATAGAGGCAGACCTTAAATCCCGAACGGCGGACGTAAAAGAAGTCGACAAAAAGACCGTGTATATCGGCTGCCAAAGTAATTACGGCACCCACGGCATAGGTAGCTCCTCGGCAAACTACTCCATCTTTGACAGCATCGGCGCAAGAAACGTCCTTGACGAAGCAGGCTTTAAGGGTTATCAAGGCTCCATCGATCGCGAGACCCTTTTGTCACTCGACCCGGAGATCATGATCATCGACGGTGGCGGACTTTCCGTTTTGAAGGAAGAATACCTTGAAAACAAAGGCTTTTTCCAAAGCCTTACGGCGGTCAAAAACCTTGACGTTTACGTGCAAATGCCTTATAATGCTTATTACACCAACTTGGAGATAGCTTACGCCAACTGCTATTTTGCAGGCAAGTGTATCTTCCCCCAGGCCTTCAGCGACGTTGACCCGGTGGATAAGTTTGATGAAATTTCCACCTTTTTCCTTGGCGAGGCCTGTTACGACCGTGTCAGCGAGGAAATTTTCTGCGGATATCAACGCCTTGATTGGGAGAGCCTTTTTAATGATTGATCTTATTAACGCAACAAAAATACTGAAGGATAAAGGGGCAACCCTCGTCGCCTGCCGCGGTGAGGAAAGCTATATTTCCTTTAAGTCGGGCATTGCCCCCATGGTAGAAGCCCTTTCGACGGGACAAGACCTTAAAGGGTTTTCAGTTGCAGACAAGGTTGTCGGACGGGCCGCAGCCATGCTATTTTGTCTTGCCGGGATAAAAGCCGTATACGCAGACCTTGTAAGCGAGGGCGCCGTTGAATATTTAAAGGAGCATAAAGTGCCCCTTACCTTTGATAAAATAACCCCCCTTATCCGCAACAGATCAGATACGGGCCCCTGCCCTATGGAGGAAGCCGTCCTCGGCGAAAATGACCCCAAAGCCGCTTTTGATAAAATCCTAAAGCGCCTTAAGGAATTGAACAGCGCCCCCTAAAAAAACCTGATAAATTAACAAAAAGTGGCGATAACCGACCTATACCGCCACTTTTTTTATTTTTGCATAAAGCCAACCAGGTTCCCTTTAAAAAAAGAGGCAGGCTACGACTTGTAGCCTGCCGATGATCTTGTTAAGTCTGTGCGTACTTAGTGCGTCGCAGGCTTTTTATATTACTTAAATTCAAGGTTGATAACGTCCATCGCAACATCAAGGTTAGTCATTACAACTACACAGCCGTCACGTGCAATTCTCCAATTATTAGCGTTCTCGCCCTTTGCAAAATATTCAATGTTCAATTCTGCAAAATTGGTTGCCTGTTCCTCGGTAGCGAATGTGATAAATGTGCAAGACTTTGAATAGTCACCGTTTTCAATCAAGTCGTATTGCTTAACAATCTCAACGGTAAAGTCGCCGCCCATAAACGCAATTTCACTGTTTGTAAGCGAGGTTGCACGTTCGCATTCTTCCTCTGTGATGTAGCACATACCTTCGGT